>CAZOEB010000058.1:0-18672 GCA_964578685.1 uncultured Caulobacterales bacterium | reverse complement strand
GTTTAGTCGAACAAAAACAATATGTTAGCAGCATGGCGTGGGGGCTGCTGATAAGCTTCATGAGGTGCGCCAGCCAGAAGGCGAAAGCCGCCAGAGATATCCGCGCGCAAGAGAGACCAGGCGGCGGCGACGAAAGCGCTTCGAAATGATGATCGAGCCTTTGGAGAGGCGTCTTCGCTATTCCAGATAATGCGCGCTGCTCTTACGCCCGCGAGACCGCGTACGTCGTCCCCTGCGCCCGAAGAATTCGCATCAAGCATTCGGGAATTCGGCGGTTTCATCGCGGCACATGTTAATCGCTAGTCGCCTGCTCGCACCATTTCTTCTCGTTGACGCCCATGAAAAGGAGCCAGAGCGTGAATAGCGCTTCGCCAAGGCCGCTTACTGGGAGCAGTGTCGCTGCGAAGCCAAGCGACGGCTTCAAGAGGGACGTAAGCACACCCACGATCCAACCGGCGCCGGCCAACAACAGCAACAGGCCGAGCCAACGCGGCATGAAGCGCGCGCGGAAGACGAGCAGCGCAAGCGTCAAGCAATAAGACCCAAAAAATCCGAGCGCAATCGTGTTGCCATGTCCGGCGGCTCGCATGCCGAGGCGCGCCATCGTTTGCAATTGCTCCGCGCTAAACGCGTTGAGATAGGCGGCGTCGCTCAAATAGAGCAGCGCGCCGATCTGATGGAGTCCCGTCGAGGCGCCGATGGCGCAGCCAGCCAGACCAAGAAAGGCGGCGATCGTCGAGAGGATTGCGCTCGCCGGTTTCATCAATACGTAAAGAATGGCGACCACGGCGACATAAACGACGCCCGCGAAGATAATCGCCGCGCTCGCCATCCGGAACATAGTCTCATTCGCGAGAATATTCGCGGCCGTTTTGGCTGCGTCGTTGGCGACGACGATTCCTTTCATCACGACCAGCGCAAACACGCTGGCGGCGATGTTGACCATGTAGAGAAGACCCGCGAACCGGGCCCATGTTTGTGGGGACTTCATGTATGAGCCTCCATCAGGTCCGCTTCACCTTGCGACGCATCCTGCCAGCGCGTGAACAGGACGACGATCAGCCAGCCGATCATGGCGGCGATCACGGTGAAGAATGGAATGAACAGGAGAATGATCGGTCGTACGTCCTGAATGACTTGCGGGAAGAAGGGCAACTGGCCGGGAAAGAACGACCCGACGGCGGCGGCGAAGCCTAGCAGCATGCGCCACAAATGGCGCGCGATCCGCTGCCGGCCGCGGAGACCCCGGCGGAGGAGCACGCTGAGGTCGGAAATGACCGCGATCGCTACGATCGAGGCGATGACCAGGTAGGGAATGCCGCCAAGCAAGGCCGAACCGCTTTGGATCGCGGCGAAAGCCGACCAAAAGGCGGCGACTGTCGCCGCCGTCGCAAAAAGGAAAGCGCCCAGATCAAAAAGGCCGATCTGTTTTTCCGGCCGGCGGACCGTCATCCACGATGTCGTCAAGAGGTAGATGGTGACGATGCCGGCGATGGCGTTGCCGAGTTCAGCGGTCTTGAATCCGAGATAGGCGCCGCTCGCTGCTGTCACCGTCATGACCGCAAAGAACACAGCGCCGGCGCGGCGGTGGACGGGCGAACCTTTGCGCGCCCAAAGCGCGAGCATGCCCGAAAGCAATCCGAGCGCGCCGAAACCAGCGTGAACAACGACTTCAACGCTCATCAAGGCAATCCGATCGGCGCGCCCGTTATGATGGCTTGCGAGAACATTCCAAAAGCGAAGATGCCGGCGCCCATAGCCAGAGTGAGCGCAACAAGTCCTGCGCCGGCGATCGCGCGGATCAAGGGGCCGGCGCGGTCTTGCGCAAGAAAATAAACCTGCAGCACGGCGAGCGGCGCGAGGTAGCAGCCCCAGGTCCAGAAGGAGAAGAACGGATCGCTGAAGTTCGCTTCAAGGCCAGCGGCGGCGCTGATCGTGAAGTAGGCGAAGAAGCCGATACGCAAGAACCACTGCGCGTTAGAGACGAGATAGAGCCGCATCGCCCAGCGCCGGTGCGCATCGATCTTGCGCGCTATGGCGTTCCGCAATGCGAAGGCGGCGAATGTGAGAATGAAAACGCCGTTGAGCGATGTGGAAAGTCCCTCCGTTATGCTTGGGCTCGTTCCTCGCACCCAAACGAGGTAAAAGCCGGAGAGGCTGAGGGTCACGACCGTGAGCACAAACAATCGACCGTTCCAGCGATGGAACCGAGGCGCGTGTTCGCGTATCCAGGGAATGAGCTGGAGTATGCCGCCCAAGGCGACGACGCCGGCGGCGAGCGCATGAGAAGCGTAAGCCGCGTTTCCGAACGAATCGCCCGCGACGAACGGCGTTCGCCCTATCGCTGCCAGTCTGTTCCAAATCTCCAGATTGCCGGAAAGCGTCGAGACGCCGTAAAACGCCGCGATATAATAGAAGAACGCCCACTGACCGACCAGCATCACGGCAAACCAGAAAACGCCCGCGGCGCTCAGAAAGTTGAACCCTGTCGTGCGTGCACTCTTGTCTCCCGCGGCGACGGCCATCTTTCGCTCCGCTCTCGGCGATTGGCGCCGGGCCCATATCGAGATACGACAAACTGGTCGAACGCTGGTCGGGGCGACATTGCGGCAGGCGCCAAAACCATGACTTGGCGTAACACATGACTTGGCGTAACAGAGGCGGACCTCGACCATGTCGATCCCGACCATCGCCGCCGGATATCCCCGCGGGCTTGTCGATTTCGCCGTGTCGAAGGGCGCCGACCGAGCCGAGCTGCTGGCGCGCGCCAAGCTTAGCGAAGACGCTCTTGCGCATCAGGATCGCCGCGTGCCGCTCGCGCGCTATTTGGATTTGTTCAGCGCCGGCGCCGATCTCACCGGCATTCCCGCGATCTCACTTGAGTACGGCAAGGCCGTACGCATGCAGGAGATTTCGATCGTCGGATTGATCGGCGAGGCCTGCGAGAGCGTCCTCGACGTGCCGGTGCAGATTAACCGCTACGCCAACCTTGTCGTCGATGAGGAGCCTGACGGCGAGCCTGCGATCCTCATGCGCGGCGCCGCGCGAGACGGCGGCGTGTGGATCGAAGGCCCAAGCGCCCTGTTCTCGGACCATCCAGTCATCGCCGAGACGGAGATGGCGCGGCTGGTGTGGAACACGCGCACGACCTTCGCCAACGATCCTGCATTCAAGGAGATGAGATATCCGATCGTCGTGCACCTGAAACGCAAGCCGCCTGCTTATGCGGCGGAATACGAAAGAATCTTCGGCGCGTCCGTCATGTTCGAGCGCGACTGGAACGCGATGCAGATCGATCCGCGGTTCTTGACGCTGAAGCAGCCTCCGGTGAATCGGTACGTGTTCGCAGTCCTGAACGAGCGCGCCGACGCGCTGCTGGAGAGCTTCAACGAGTCCAAGACAACGGCCGGACGGGTAAAGAGCGTACTGATGCGAATGCTGCATACCGGCGAAGCCAGCATGGACGCAGTCGCCGAAAAGCTCGGCCAGAGCCGCCAGACGCTCTACCGCAATCTGAAAGACGAAGGCGTCACCTACGAACAAGTGCTTGACGATCTGCGCCGCAAGCTCGCGCTCGATTTTCTCGCCGCCAAGAAAGTGTCGGTTAACGAAACCGCTTACCTTGTCGGCTTCTCCGACCCCGCCTCGTTCTCTCGCGCCTTCAAACGCTGGACAGGCAAGAGTCCGAGCGAGGTGCGTTCGTCCGCCCACTAGCAACCGAGGCCCAGGGCGCTCGACGTCCAAGGTGGACGTCGGCCAGCGTCGCACAAAAGGGTTGTTGCGAGCCCCCATGCGCCGCGGCAAGCCTCTACCTTCAAGATCAGCCCTCTTGAGCCGACGCGCTCGGAGCCGCCGAGGCCTGGACGGATTGGATTGCCGCTGGCGATCGCTCCGCCTGGAGACGGCCTGCCCGCCCCAAAATCTGACCGGGCGTTGTTCGGAAAATCTTTACAAACGGGTGAAACGTTCCTATGTGCGCGACTTCGTCAGACCCATGGGACCTCTCCGCAAGTTTGGCGTCTTGTTTCGGACTAACCTGCGAGGTTCCATGAGATGGACAGACACCAGTCTGCGCTTGCGCTGGTCCTAGCGGACCAGCCTGAACTCCCCGTTCACGCCCTGCGCCCGCATGCCGCCCAGAAGGCGGCGGACTTTTTCGTGCGCAATTTTCCGGGCGACGTGCTCTACGCGGTCAAGGCGAACCCTCATCCGGGGATCATCGACGCCGTCTGGGCGGCGGGCGTGCGCTCTTTCGACGTCGCCTCGCTGCCCGAGATCGAGCTCGTCGCCGGCCGGTGCCCGGAGGCGCGGCTCGCCTTCATGCACCCGGTGAAGTCGCGCCTCGCCATTCGCCGGGCCTATTTCGACTATGGCGTCCGGATCTTCGTGCTCGACAGCCTCGATGAGCTCGACAAGATCATCAAGGAGACGAACGGCGCGAAGGATCTCCATCTCGTGGTTCGGCTTGCGGTGTCGTCGGATTACGCCCAGCACAAGCTGAACGGCAAGTTCGGCGTCTCGGGCCCGGAAGCTGTGCTCCTCCTCCGGCAGGGGCGCGCTTCCGCCGAGGAGCTTGGCGTCTCGTTCCATGTCGGCTCGCAGTGCATGCGGCCCGAAGCCTATCGCGCGGCGATGGAAATCGCCTCCGACCTCATCCGCCAGGCGCAGGTGACGGTCGACATCGTCGATGTCGGCGGCGGCTTCCCGGTCGCCTATCCGGGCCTCACCCCGCCCCCGCTCGACACCTATATCGCCGCGATCGCCAAGGCGTTCGAGGACATGCCGGTCTTGCAGAACGCGGACCTCTGGTGCGAGCCGGGCCGCGCGCTCTGCGCCGAAGCGGGCAGCCACATCGTGCGCGTCGAGCTCCGGAAGGGGAACGCGCTCTACCTCAATGACGGAGCCTATGGAGCGCTCTTCGACGCCGCCCATGACGGCCTCGTCTACCCGACACGGCTCTTGCGCGCGAAGAAGGGCCCGCGCCGGGTCGTAAAGCCCTTCCGGATTTACGGGCCGACCTGCGATTCCATCGACACGCTGAAAGGGCCGTTCATGCTGCCCTCCGATGTGCACGAGGGCGACTATATCGAGTTCGGCCAGACGGGCGCCTATGGCGCCGCCCTGGCGACGCGCTTCAACGGCTTCGGCGACTATGTCGAAGCGATCGTCGAGGACGCGCCGCTGCTGTCCGTCTACGGCGAGGTCGAACAGGAAAACGTCGTCGCGCTGGCGCCCGCCAAGGCGGCGAAAGGCTGAAAAGCGACGTCCGCCAAGCCTGTTAACTCTGCTGCAAGCTCTTAGTTCAATAAATTAGCCATAGGGTCAATTTTCTGACCCTACGGCTTTTTTGCGGATAATCGCTCAGAACCTAGGGTTCAAAGTGAAATCTTCGATCTTCTCGGCAAGCCAGCGCGACAAAAAAAATCGAGACCGGCAGACCATCTTGGTTAGTCGCCCATCGGTCTGAGAAAACAAGATTTTCATGAATTGGGGGCGCGGCTTTTTTCGGTTGCGGGTCGCCTTTTCGGCGCTGTGGTTCTGCGGCGTTTCGCTATCGGCTTATGAGAGTTGGGCGGCGCTGAATTCCGGCAATGACTTGCGCGAGGAGACAGAGGAATCGCAGCGGCTGACGGAACTCAACTGCTCGGATCCGAAGGCACGCGAAATGCTCACAATTGAAGAGTGTCGCGAACTTGTTGAGTTAAGCAGTAACCATGTTGAGCATCCAAGAGCCATTCAAGAGCGTCAAAAATCAATAATTTTTGATCACGCCAAGTGGGGTCTTGGCGGCGTGTTTGGCACATACTTGATTGGCGCCGCGATCGGTTGGATTCTCAGCGGCTTTCACCAAAAGCGCACAGCCGTCACTGCCGCGGGTGCTGTCGAGCCGCCTGCTAAGTCAAAGTAGCGGGAAACAAGCGATCGATCGAAAGCGCATGGGAAAGCGCTGCGTTGAGTTCTTCCAGCTTCAATGCTGACAGCTCGCCGACGAAGTCCGTCAGTTTCGATTTTTCGATGCTGACAAGCCCATCGCACCAGATTGCGCTATCGTGCTTCAGCCCTTCGGCGGCGCCGACCGGCACCTGCGTCGGCAAGCCGAAGCGCTCGGAAAAGACTGGCGCGCAAACAACCGTCAAAAACGCGGAATCAATCAGCGCCTGACGGCTCACAATGACGAAAGACCGTGCAGGCTCTGGGTCGCCCGGCGGACGACGGACGCGGTAGATTTCGCCGCGCTTCATTCGTCGGACAGCGTCTGGAACGACAAAGCATCCGCCATCTCAGCATTCAACCCCGCCGCCCGCCGGTTTAGCGCGGCGACTTCGCGGACCTCGCGCTTTGCTTGCGCACGCTCTTCAATGAAGCGGCGTAATACGCGCTCCACGAACGACGACCGCGAGACGCCCGGTCCGGCGATCCGGTCGATCGACTCCAAGAGATCTTGAGAGAGGCTAAGCGAAGTCTTGACCTTCATACCACCAATATACCACCTCGGTAGTAAGAAAACAAGATCGCGCCGATGGTCGCGGCCGGCAGCCCCGCGCCCTTGCGTCCTGCGCCCCCTGCCCTATATAGCGCGCCATTCGCTACGGCCCTCCGCGCATCCTCATGATGCGGCCCGGATCCGGTGTTCCACTGGACGAAAAGGACCGAGTCCCATGACCACGAAACCCAAAGACAACCGCAAGGCCGAGCTGCTCTCGACCGAGATCGAGCATATCGACATCGCGAAGTTCGACGCGCGCCCGATCATCGACGCGTGGGGAAAGATGAGCTTCACCTCGCGCGACGCCGCACGCGCCGCGCAAATCCTCAACATGGCGCTCGCCGACAAGGCGTGCTCGCCCTGGCTCATCATGGCCGGATCGACCGGCGCCGGCGGGTGCCTTCACGTCTGGCGCGACATGGTCGAGTACAACATGATCGACGCGGTCGTCGCGACCGGCGCTTCGATCATCGACATGGACTTCCTCGAAGCTCTCGGCTTCAAGCACTATCAGGCGAACGAGGTGCCGGACGACAACACGCTGCGCTCGCTCTACATCGACCGCATCTACGACACTTATATCGACGAGGAAGAACTCCAGCACGTCGATCACACGATCTACGAGATCTGCGAAATGCTGGAGCCGCGCCCCTACACGTCGCGCGAGTTCATCCACGAGATCGGCAAGTGGCTCGCCGCCGGCAACGCGAAGAAAAAGGACTCGCTGATCCAGCGCGCCTATGAAAAGGGCGTGCCGATCTTCGTGCCGGCGTTTTCGGACTGCTCGGCGGGCTTCGGGATCGTCAAGCACCAAGTCGAACGGCGCAAGGCGGGCAGGCCCTATATGACGATCGACTCCGGCGGGGATTTCCGCGAGTTGACCGAAATCAAACTCGCCGCCGGCACCACCGCCCTCTTCATGGTCGGCGGCGGCGTGCCGAAGAACTTCGCGCAGGACACCGTCGTCTGCGCCGAGATCCTCGGTCATGACGACGTCGAAATGCACAAATACGCCGTGCAGATCACCGTTGCGGACGTGCGCGACGGCGCCTGCTCGTCCTCGACGCTGAAAGAGGCGGCGAGCTGGGGCAAAGTCTCGACCGTGCACGAGCAGATGGTGTTCGCCGAAGCGACGAGCGTTGCGCCGCTGATCGTATCCGACGCCTATCATCGCGGCCACTGGAAGACGCGCGAGCCACGCCGCTGGGCGAAATTGTTCGCTTAAGCCGCGGCGAAAATTTCTGAAGATTGGGGGCGCGCCATCGGCGCGCCCTTTTTCTTATGCCGAATGCGGACGATGCGATAGAGCGCGCAACCGGCGACGTAGAGAAGCATGAGATCGAAGAGGCGGTTCAACACGAAGGCCGACCACCAGAAGTTCAATGACGAAATGGTCGCGAGTAAATTGACGATAATCGCCGCAATGGCGACCATGAACAGCGGCCACGGCGAGATCGCCTTGGACGCCATGCGCCAGAAAAGCGCGGCCTGTAAGAAGCTGATGAGAGTGTAACCCCACGTAAGTCCAAGCGGGGCGAGCAAGAAATAGAAAGTGATTGAAGCCAGCCATCCGCCGGCGATAACGAGAGAAATGTTCCTGAGAACTTGGTGTCCTGATGCGACGGCGAGAAAAACTACGCCTGCGTTGGCGCAGGCGTATAACGCGATGACTATCCAATCCCAAGCAGTGATCTTACGACCTCCGACGGCGGGTTCTTAGGCGCACCATTTAGCTGCAACGCCCTCACGCCCGCTTCGACAACCGACGCCTCCAGCGCCGCATGCGCCTTGGTCGTGACATCTGCGAGGTGAACAAGCGCGTTCGAGATGTCCGCATAGGCTTTCATGGTTGCCTCGGCGTTAACCTTGTCAGCCGCGGACGCGGCTGTCGCTGAGCCGGCGGCGACGAACGCCGCGAGACCCGCGAGTTTTTTCTCAAATTTTAGAAGCTGAACCTGCTCTTTACGAACATCTTTAGTCATCCGTTATCTCCAATCGGGTAAAAGGGTTGGAACAACGCAACACCGCAACCGTTGCGTGAGTCGCAGAAACGTCAAACAGCAATTCCCGATTGCATGAGCGCTGACAGCGAAAACGACTATGCGGGCCGAATCGGCCAGTCGATGTGGCGGATCGCCAAGAGGCGCGCCTTCGCGCTCGCTAGCGGCGCCGCGCCTGCGTCTGGAGATAGCGTTCCGCGGCTTCCCGTGCGAGCGGCCCGACTTCGCTCCGGCGCGACGGCGGAGCCGACATCTCTTCGAGAATTTCTGCGAAGACTGGCTGAAGAGCTTGAACAAGACGATCCGCGTTCCGGCGCGTCGTGACAGTCGACATCGCGGCGTAGGCGCCGGCGACGGCGTCAGCGGCGAGCCTCGGCAGATGCTCGTCGCCTTTGCGGTTGGCGCCGCCGACGAGCGCAGGCAAGATCGCTGCAAGCACCTGCGTCAGCGCCTCCTGATCGATCTCGTCCTCTGACGCGGCGACACGCGCTTGCAGGTCGACGACGCCGCCGGCTTCCGGCATCAGTTCGTCGATCGTAACGGCGCCGCCGGTCGCATCGACGATGCGCTGCGCAAGGCGCCGGTCGATCAGCGCGCCCTCTATGATGCGCTGAAGGTCCTCGGCGCTGATCGCGACGCGCCGCGCAAAGGCGTCATGCCCCGCGGCGCTCGCCTCAATGTAATCCCGGAGGGCTTGCATCGCCAAAGCCTCGCCGACAATGGAAAATGCAGCCTTAACGGCGAAGGGCGCGCGATCGATTGCGGGGGCGGCGCGGCGCGGCTAGAGCGGCGTGCGCAAAAGTGTACGCGGTTTTGCGCGAAAACGCCGCGACAATCAAAGTCTAGAGCCTCGCCATGGTCCCGCCGATCCTTACTCTTGACGACATTCATCTCGGATTCGGCGGCGAGCCGGTCCTGAACGGGGCGGCCCTTGTCATCGAGCCGAGCGCGCGCCTTGCTCTGGTCGGGCGCAACGGGTCCGGCAAATCGACGCTCCTTAAGGTGGCCGCGGGCCTTGTCGAGGCTGACGCCGGCGACCGGTTCCTCGATCCGGGCGCGACCATCGCCTATTTGCCGCAGGAACCCGACTTCTCGCGCTTCGAGACGGTCGGCGCCTATGTCGAGGCGGACCTTCCCCCCGCAAGCTACGGCGCGCTGCCGCGACTTTACGACGAGTTCGGCGTATCGCCCGCAGCGCGCTGCTCGGCGTTGTCGGGCGGCGAGACGCGGCGCGCCGCGCTCGTCCGGCTCTTTGCGATCGACCCGGACGCCATGCTGCTCGACGAGCCGACGAACCATCTCGACCTGCCGGCGATCGAAGCGCTCGAAGAGCGTCTCGCCGCGTCGCGCGCCGCCGTCGTGCTCATCAGCCACGACCGGCGTTTCCTCGAAACGCTCACGACGCGGACGGTCTGGATCGATCGCGGGCGAACGCGTGTCCTCGACCGCGGCTTCAAGGACTTCGAAGCGTGGCGCGACAAGATGCTGGAGGAAGAAGAAACCGCGGCGCACAAGCTCGACCGCAAGATACTCGATGAAGAACATTGGGTGCGCTACGGCGTCACCGCGCGAAGGAAGCGCAATGTGCGGCGGATGCGCGAGCTTGGCGAGCTTCGCCGGGCAGCGCGTGAACGCAAGCGCCCAGTCGGGACAGTCTCCTTCTCCGTCAACGAAGCGGCGCCGTCCGGCAAGCGCGTCATCCTCGCCGAACGCGTGTCGAAGTCGTTCGGCGAGCGCGTCATCGTGCGCGACTTCTCGCTGGAGATCGCACGCGGCGACCGGGTCGGAATCGTCGGGCCGAACGGCGCAGGCAAGACGACGTTGTTGAAGCTCCTCACCGGAGAACTGAAACCGGACGAGGGCCGCGTTACGCTCGGCTCAGGTCTTGACATGATCACGCTCGACCAACGCCGGGCTTCCTTGCGCGACGGCGACCGCGTCGCGGACGCCATCACCGACGGGCGCGGCGACTGGGTGACGATCGGCGCCGAAAAGCGCCATGTCGCAAGTTATCTGAAAGACTTCCTTTTCAAGCCGGAACAGTGGCGCACGCCGGTGTCGGCGCTCTCGGGCGGCGAGCGCGGCCGCCTCGCCCTCGCTGCGGCGCTCGCGAAGCCGTCAAACCTTCTCGTCCTCGACGAACCGACCAACGACCTCGATCTTGAGACGCTCGACCTTCTTGAGGAGCTTGTCGCCGAATACAAGGGGACGCTTCTCATCGTCAGCCACGACCGCGATTTTCTCAACAGGACGGTGACGTCGATCATCGCTCCGGACCCCGGCGGCCTTGACGGTCAGTGGACGGAGTACGCCGGCGGCTATGACGACATGATCGCCCAGCGCGGGTCGGCGCCGCGGGCGATCCGTGCGGCGCCCGCAGCGCCGATCGCCGCGAAGCCGGCGGCCGAGGCGCCGGCGGCGCGCGCGAAGCTTTCCTTCAAGGAAAAGTATGCGCTCGAACAACTGCCCATCCGCATCGAAAAGCTGACGAAGGAGATCGCGGTGCTGAAAACAGCGCTCGCCGATCCACGCCTCTTTGAAAAGGACGCCAAGGCCTTCGCAGAGAAGGCGAAGGCGCTCGAGACAGCCGAAAAGGCTCTTTCAGACGCGGAAGAGCAATGGCTGGCGCTCGAAATGAAACGCGAAGCGCTGCATTCGGAGTGATCTGGCGCCGCCTTTCCCGGCGTACGAAGTCAAAACGTAAGGGCCCCATGATCTCGCGCCGTCGGTTCCTTGGGAGCGCAGCCGGCGCCGCCCTGTTCGCCTCGTCCGCGTCTTTCGCCCAGACCGGCGCCGACTGGTCGGAAGACATCCGCATTCTGCGACGCGTCTATGAAACGCTGCATCCGGGCCTTTACCGCTACGCCTCGCCAGCCGAAACCTCCGCACGGCTCCAGCGATTGGAGAAGGCGTTCGCGGCCGGCCCATCGCTTGAGAGCGCTTATCTTCAGCTGTCGGAATTTCTGACCACGGTTCAGTGCGGGCACACTTACGCTAATTTCTACAACCAGTCCGTCGCCGTCGCCGGGGCGCTTTTCGACCGCGAAACGCGCCTGCCCTTCCAGTTCCGCTGGCTCGGCGAACGCATGGTTGTCACCGGCGCCGGCGGCGGCGTCGCGCGGGGAACCGAAATCCTGAAAATCGACGGCGTTCCCGTCAGGAAAATCCTCCAACGGCTGATGGCCTATGCTCGTGCCGATGGCGGCAATGACGCCAAGCGTCGCGCGCTGCTCTCCGCGAGGGGCGCGGACAGCTATGAGACTTTCGATATCTTTCAGAGCCTCCTCTATCCGCCGGCGAACGGCGCGTTCACTCTCAAAGTTCGCATGCGGCCCGGCGATGAAGCCGGAAAAATCTCCGTTCCGGCGATCGGCCTTGCCGCCCGCCGCGCGATGAGCCCTGTCGCCAGCGCCGACAAGAACGCGCCGGCGTGGACATTCGATTGGGCCGAAGAGCGTACCGGCCTTCTGACCATGCCGGGCTGGGCGCTCTACAGCAGCACGTGGGATTGGAGAGGATTTCTGGACGGGGTCTTCGCACAGATCGCCGATCGCAAGGCGACCGGCCTCGTCGTCGACCTGCGCGGCAATGAAGGCGGGCTCGATTGCGGGCACGACATCATCGCACGCCTCATCGACAGGGACCTCGTCGTCGAGGGCTACGAACGGCGCGTCCGGTATCGCAAGGTTCCGGACGATCTCAATCAGTATCTTGACACCTGGGACGACAGCTTTCGCGATTGGGGCGATCACGTCGCCCCGCTTGACGAGCGCTTCTTCATCCAGAAGAAATATGACGACGACGCCCGCGGCGAAGTGATCGCCGCCAAGGGGCCGCGGTTCGCCGGAAAAGTCGCGGTGCTGACGGATTCGCAGAACAGCTCCGCGACATTTCAGTTCTCTCGCCTCGTGCAAGAAAACCGTCTCGCGACGTTGATCGGCGAGCCCACAGGCGGCAACAAGCGCGGCATCAATGGCGGCGCGTTCTTCTTCATGCGCCTGCCGAACTCGGGGTTGGAAGTCGATCTTCCCCTCATTGGGTACTTCCCAAAGACGCCGCAACCGGACGAGGGCCTGACGCCCGATATCCTCGCGACGCCGACAATCGATGATATCCGCGACGGGCGCGACAGCACGCTGGAGACAGCGCTCACTTTCGTCCGAAGCTGACGCGGCGGCTGTCGCGCCGGCGTTTTTGCCCCTATCCTTGAGGTCAGGGCCTCGGGGGGCTTCGTTTGCCGGACGTCTTCATTTCCTACAGCCGTAAGGACCGGCCCGTCGCCGAAGCTATGGCGACGCAACTCGGCAAGCTCGGCCTCGACGTCTGGTGGGACCGCGACCTTCTCGCCGGCGAGGATTATCGGAAGAAGACCGCCGGAATCATTTCGCAGGTCGCGGTGACGATCGTCATCTGGTCGCGACGATCGGTCGACAGCGAATGGGTCGTCGGCGAAGCGTCGGCGGCGCGCGAGCGCAAGATTCTCCTTCCCGTCAGCGCCGACGGGGTAACGCCGCCGCTTGATTTTCGCAGCTTCAACACCATCGACATGTCGGCCTGGGCGCCCGGCGATCCCCTGCCCGCCATGCTCGTCAAGGCGATCGGCGAACGCACGCGGCGCTCGCTGGCGCCCGAAAGCGAAGCGGCGCCGCAATCGGGCATCGGCCGGTTTTCGAAAATCGTCGCGCGCTCGTGGTTCGCGGACTTCGAATGCCTGCTGTTTTCATTCATCGCGCAAGGCTTCGCCTCCGCGCTGACGAATATTCCTCTGGCGATCCATCAGGAAAAACTGTCGGTCGCGGCGGCCGCGGGCATCGCCTGCCTTAACGCCGTCGTCACCGGCGCTGTCATCACGCGGCCTGCATTGTCGACGAAGCGACTGGCGGTCGCCGCCGCCTGGTTCGCGCTCGCGGTCGCCATCGGCGTTGCGGGCTACTATGTCACCGCCGCGCTGTGGGCGACGCTTCAGATCGAGGAATACCTGACCTTCGTCGGCTTCTGGGCGCTGGGGCTCGTCCTCGTCCTTGACGTCGCGCGACGCGCGGCGCCGAACGCTTGAGATTTCCGCAGCAGGCGCGTCAGTCGACGATATCGAGACCCATTTCGCGGTAGCGCGCTTTTTCGTCCGCCCAGCCCTCGCGAACGGTGACGGTGAGAAAGAGGTGCACGGTTTCGCCGAGGAGCTCCGTCAGCTCCTTGCGCGCCGCCTCGCCGATCGCCTTCAGCGTCGCGCCGCCTTTGCCGAGCACGATGGGGCGCTGGCTTTCGCGGCTGACATAAATCGTCTGCTCGATTTTCAGCTCACCCTTTTTGGTGCGCGTCCATGCCGTCGTCTCGACGGTCGATTCATAGGGCAGTTCCTGATGGAGCCGCTTGAAGACCTTTTCGCGCGTCACTTCGGCGGCCATCAGCCGGTCTGAAATATCCGAGAGCTGATCTTCCGGGAAATGCCAGTCGCCGGGCGCGGCGCGCGCGAGGAGCCGGGCCTTCAGGTCCTTCACGCCGTCGCCGTTCTCCGCCGAGATCAGGAACACCTCGTCGAAGACATTCTCCTCCTTCAGCGCGGCGATCAGCGCGAGGAGGTCGGGGCGCGCGACCTTGTCGATCTTGTTGAGCGCAAGCGTCGCTTTGCGCCCCCGCGCCTTCAACTCCGCGATGATCGCGTCGGTGTCCGTCGTCGATTTCGACGGGCCCGAGAGCTGCGCCGCCGCATCGATCACGAGCACGATCGCGTCGGCGCCTTCAAGGCTCTCCCACGCGGCGGCGACCATTGCGCGGTCGAGGCGCCGGCGCGGGCTGAAAATGCCGGGCGTGTCGGTGAAGACGAGCTGCACGTCGTTCTCAACGAGAATGCCGCGAATGCGGGCGCGCGTCGTCTGCACCTTCTGGGTGACAATCGACACTTTCGCGCCGACCAGCGCATTGACGAGCGTCGATTTGCCGGCGTTCGGCGCGCCGATGACGGCGATGAAGGCGCTGCGCTTACTCATCCGCGATCCAGACTTTCTCGCGCACGAGGAAAGCGCGCGCCGCCGCCATTTGCGCCGAGCGTTTCGACTGGCCCTCGGCGCGCACCGGATCAAAGCCCTTGACCAGGACGTCGATCGTGAAAGCGGGCGCATGCGCCGGGCCTTCCGAATTGACGACTTCGTATTTCGGCGCGCCGAGCCCGCGCTCCTGGGTCCATTCCTGCAGCGTCGTCTTGGCGTCGCGATGCTGCATGGAGAGCGCTTCGAGGTTAGGCGTCCAGAAAAGGTCATAAGCGCGGCGCGCCGCTTCAAGCCCGCCGTCAATATAGAGCGCGCCGAGAAAGGCCTCTGCGACATCGCCGAGGATCGCTTTCTTGCCGCGTCCGCCGGACTCTTCTTCCTGCGCCGACATCTTGACGAGCTTGTCGAGCCCCCAGGCGAGCGCCGCCTTCGCGCAAGTCTCCTTGCGCACCAGCGCGTTGAGGCGCGGGGCGAGATCGCCTTCGCGCATTTTGGGGTAAGCGCGCCACAGCGACTCGGCGGCGAGAATGCCGAGCACGCGGTCGCCGAGAAACTCGAGGCGTTCGAGGTCGCCGACCTTCGACGTCGCGGCGAGGCTTGAATGCGTAAGCGCGCGTTTGAGGAGGCTTTGGTCGGCGAATTTGTGGCCGACGCGCTCCTGCAGCGCGGCTAGACCTTTCGCGCTCATTTCACCGGATCAAAGATGCGTCCATAGCGAACGGCGAAGGGCCACTTCCAGACTTCCCAGAACTTCGATTTGTCGCCGTCGACCGAAAAGAAGATCCGCTCGGCGCGCCCGACGACGTCTTCGAAGGGAACAAAGCTCACCTGCGCGGTGCGGCTGTCCTGGCTCTGGTCGCGATTGTCGCCCATCATGAAGTAATGCCCTTCGGGCACTTGATAAGGTCCGACATTGTCGAGGGGCCCTGTGTCCGCGTCGCATTCGAAGACGGTGTAGGAAACGCCGTTCGGCAACGTCTCGCGATAGCTCGGCACTTCGATATTGCGCAGATAGTCGCAATCCGACGTCGCCATGCCGATGAACTCCTTTTGAACGGCCGCGCCGTTGATGTGGAGGACGCCGCCGATCATCCGGATTTCATCGCCCGGAAGGCCGATGACGCGCTTGATGTAATCCTTGTTGCCGTGGCGGCGCGCCTTGAAGACGACAATGTCGCCGCGCTCCGGTCCATGGCTCGACAGCACGCGGCCGTGCACGTTCATGCGCGTCAGCGGGTAGACGAGCGAAGCGCGCGAATAGCCGTAGGTCGGTTTCGACACGAACAGGAAATCGCCGACCTGCAGGGTCGGCTTCATCGAGCCCGACGGAATGTTGAAAGGCTGGAAGATGACAATCCTGAGGACGAGCGCGATCGCCACCGCATAGAACACCGTCTTCAGGAGGTCCCAGGCTTCTTCGGCGGCGGTCATCTTCGGCTGCTCCGGCTTCTGCGCGCCGGATTTGCCGCCGAGCTTCAGGCCGTCAAATTTGAAATCGCCGAACTTGAAATCGAACGCCATGGTGAAACCTTATCCCATCGCCGGAACGCGGCCGGCGGCTCGTCGCCGCTCAGCCCGCGGGCCGGGCATAGATAATCACGATCGCCTGGGCCAGCGGGAACTCGTCCGTGATGGTCAGGTGGATGTCAGCGACATGACCCGGCGGGGTGATTTCTTCAAGCCTCTTCAGGGCGCCCCCGTCGAGTTTCAGCGTCGGCTTGCCGCCAGGGAGGTTAACGACCCCCATATCCCGCCAGAAGACCCCCCTTGAGAGCCCGGTGCCGAGCGCCTTGGAACAGGCCTCCTTGGCCGCGAATCGCTTCGCGTAGGAGGCCGCCCGGTTCCGCCGCCGGTCGGACTTCGCCCGCTCGGCATCGGTGAACACGCGCGCCGTGAATCGCTCGCCATGCCGCTCAAGCGTTTTTTCGATGCGCCGGATGTCGATGAGGTCGTTGCCGATGCCGATGATCATGACGCGCCGGCGATCCGCGTCATCGGCCCGCGCCGCGGCGTGTCGGAGAAATGACTTTTCGGCGTCACCTTGAGACCGAGTTCGATCGCTTTCGCGCGCTGGTCCTTGGGGTGCGTTTTGACAAGCGCGTCCGACCAAGCGATGGGCCCGGTCATCGCCGGGTGCGCCTCGACGCGGTCGATCCAACGGCTGAGCTTCGGCCAGCGCACGGGATCGGGCGTCCAGCGCGCATAGCGCATGCCGCGAAACATCACGGCGACGGAAATGTCCGCAAGGCCGAACGGACCGGCGAGGAACCCTTCGTCCGGCGTCTCGCTTTCAAGGTAGTCGCAAATCTCCGCGACGTCGGTTTCGAGATGGCGCTTGAACGCCTCGAGGTCGCGGGGGGCGCCGAACACAGCCGGCGCGACGACGACGGCGCCGAAGCCTTTCCAGACGAAAGCGTCGCCGAGGCGATCATCGGCGTATTCTTCAAACCATCGCGCCCGCGCGCGCAGCTCCGGCGTCGCCGGCAGGATCGAAGGCGAGGGATATTTCTCTTCAAGATATTGCGCGATGACGGATGAGTCGTTGATGACGATGTCGCCGTCGATGAAAACCGGAATGCGCCGCATCGGCGAGAGCTTTGCGAAGTCGTCGTCGCCGTAAAACGGCGTGATGGGGTCGATGGCGAAATCGAGGCCCTTCATCCCGAGAATGACGAGAATCTTCCGAACATAGGGCGAGACGGTGTTGCCGATGATGGTGATCATTTCAGTAAAGGCCTCCCGTCCTCGCATCCTGCATCAGCCGCTTCATTTCCTTGACGCTTTCGGCAAGCCCCATGAACAGCGCCTCGCCGACGAGGAAATGGCCGATGTTAAGCTCCACGATCTCCGCAATCGCGGCGACCGGCTGGACGTTCAGAAAATTGAGGCCGTGACCGGCGTGGACTTCAAGGCCGAGCGCCGCGGCACGCGCCGCGCCGTCTCGGATCAATTGAAGCTCATGCTTGATGCGCGCATTCGTCGTTGACTCGCAGGCCTGCTGATAAGTCCCGGTGTGAATTTCGATCACTGGCGCGCCGATCGCGGCCGCCGCTTCGATCTGCTTCGGGTCAGGGTCGATGAACAGAGAGACGCGCGCGCCCGCCGCTCTGAGCGCCGCGGCGAAATCTTTCAAATGGGCGCGATTGCCCGCCGCGTCGAGGCCGCCCTCGGTCGTGCGTTCCTCGCGCTTTTCCGGAACGAGGCAGACGGCGTGCGGACGAATTTCTGTCGCGATACGGAGCATCTCCGCCGTCGCGGCCATTTCAAAATTTAGGGGCAGCGGGATTTCTTCCTTCAGCCGCCGCATGTCGTCGTCGCGAATATGGCGCCGGTCCTCGCGGAGATGCGCCGTAATGCCGTCGGCGCCCGCGCTCATTGCGAGTTCCGCCGCGCGCACCGGATCGGGATGAGCGCCGCCGCGCGCATTCCGGAGCGTCGCGACATGGTCGACGTTGACGCCGAGGCGGATGGGCTTCACTGGCTGACCCCGCGGCTGCCCGGCTTCACCGCCGGCACGGCGGCGAGATGGGGCGGCAGTCGGTCCGCCGGCCAGGCCTCGACCTTCAATTCAGCGAGCGGCACGAGCGGCGCGTCGAAATCCGCCTCGCCGCCCGAGCGATCGATGAAACAAGCGAGCGCGACGACGTTTCCGCCCGCCTTCCTGACCGCATCAAGACATTCGCGCGCCGACAGACCCGTCGAAACGATATCCTCAACGACCAGCACGCGCGCGCCCTTCGGCACGGAAAAGCCGCGGCGCAGGACGAACGCGCCGTCGACGCGCTCGGCGAACATGAAGGGGACCTTCAGCCAGCGCGCCGTCTCATAGCCGTAAATGATCGCCCCCATCGCCGGCGAGATCACATAGTCGATCGCGCCGACGCCTGCGCCCCTCACCTTTTCGGCGAGCGCGCGGCAAAGCCGCTCCGTGCGCTCGGGATACATCGAGACGATCGACTTGTTGAGATAGGTGTCGCTGTGCAGGCCGGACGACAGGATGAAATGCCCGCGCTGCAGCGCGCCCGCCTCCTCGAACTCCCTCAGAACGTCAGCGGTTTTCATCGCTAGTCCTTTCATTGCGCTGCGCGGAAAGGACGTTTGCGGAGGCGCGCAGTCCCGCCAGCATCTGCTCAAGCTGGCGCAGGTCCTTGACGGCGATGTCGATGAAAAGCTCGACGAATTCCGGCGAGCTGTTGTC
>CAZOEB010000057.1:0-18747 GCA_964578685.1 uncultured Caulobacterales bacterium | reverse complement strand
GGGAGTTCTTGGAGCGATCATCGCTCTGCACACTGACAGAATAACCGCCGCCCCGGATGATTTCGTCACCCCGGACGCCGAAGGCGATCCGGGGTCCACCTCTCCCCGCGGGACAAAGATGGACCCCGGGTTCGTCGCTGCGCGACGCCCCGGGGTGACGGCGTTTCTTGGGGCTCTCGATCGTTCGTATACCGATCAACAAAAGATAACCCGTCACCCCGGACGCCGAAGGCGATCCGGGGTCCACGCCGCCGCACGTGGGAAAAGATGGACCCCGGGTTCGTCGCTGCGCGACGCCCCGGGGTGACGGGAGTTCTTGGGGGCGATCATCGATCTGTACACTGACAGAATAACCGCCGCCCCGCCTATCGCCGCCGCCCCGGACGGCGCAGCCGAACGGCCGCGGAAGCGGACGGGAGCGTGGATGCTCCCTATGCGGACGTTCTCGCGAGCGCGAGCGCTTCCTTGACGTAGGCCTTGATCGCCGCAGGCTTGATGTCGGACGCCTTCGTCATGCGCCATTGGCGCATCGACTTCGTCTTCCCTTCCTGCGCGTTGACGAGCACGCCTTGCTTGTCGGCGAGGCGCGCGCCGTCAAAAAACCACAGGCCGAAATAGGATTTGAACGCAGCAAGACCGACGACGTTCCGGCCCTCCGCCGTATAGACGGGACCGCCCCATTTCACGGTTTCATCGAGCCCGCAGGCGAGAAGGATGGCGCGGAGTTTTTCGGCCTCCGCGCGCCATTGCGTCAGTCCTTCGAAAAACGCGTCGGGCGTTGCGGCGCGCTTCATGGCTCAAGGCGCCACAAGCGCCGGAACCCCGCCCTTGTCCGTCGGCGCCTTGGCGTCGGGGATGAATTCAAAGGCGAGCTTCTCGGCGTCTTTCGGATCGAGGCGGACCTTCACGACGCCGCCGTTCTTCAGGGCGCCGAACAGGATCTCATCCGCGATCGGTTTCTTCACGTGTTCCTGAATGACGCGGGAGAGCGGCCTGGCGCCCATCTCTTCGTCGAAGCCGCGCTTGGCGAGCCAGCGCGTCGCGCTTGCGTCGACGTCGAAGGTGACGCCGCGATCGGCGAGCTGGGCTTCGAGCTGGAGAATGAATTTCTCAACGACGCGGTCGATGATCTCAGGATTCAACCCTGCAAAGCCGACCACCGCATCGAGGCGGTTGCGGAACTCGGGCGAGAACATCCGCTTGATCGCCTGATCGGTCTCGTCGGACTTCTTGCCGCCCGCAAAGCCGATCTGGAAGCGCGCGGCGTCCGCCGCGCCCGCATTCGTCGTCATGATCATGATGACGTTGCGGAAATCGATCTTCTTGCCGTTGGTGTCGGTCAGCTGGCCGTTGTCCATCACCTGCAACAGAATATTGAAGATCTCAGGGTGCGCCTTCTCGATCTCGTCGAGCAGCAGCACGGCGTGCGGATGCTGGTCGATCGCATCGGTCAGAAGGCCGCCCTGATCGTAGCCGACATAGCCCGGCGGCGCGCCGATCAGGCGCGAGACGGTGTGGCGCTCCATATATTCCGACATGTCGAAGCGGATGAGTTCGACGCCGAGCATGATCGCAAGCTGCTTGGCGACTTCGGTCTTGCCGACGCCGGTCGGACCGGAGAAGAGGTAAGAGCCGATCGGCTTCATCGGCTCGCGCAGGCCTGCGCGCGAGAGCTTGATCGCCGCGGCGAGCTGGTCGATCGCGTTATCCTGGCCGAAGACGACGCGCTTCAGGTCCGCGCCGAGATTCCTCAGCCGTTCGGTGTCGCTCTTCGACACCGATTTCGGCGGGATGCGCGCCATCTTGGCGATGATCTCCTCGACATCCTCGACATCGATGACTTTCTTGCGCTTGTCCGGGGCGAACAGCATTTGCCGCGCGCCCGCTTCGTCGATCACGTCGATCGCCTTGTCGGGCAGTTTGCGGTCGGTCATGTATTTCGCTGAGAGATCGGCGGCCGCCTTCACCGCCTCCGGCGTGTAGCTGACCTTGTGATGCTCTTCGAAATAGGGCTTGAGGCCGGTGAGGATTTTCACCGTGTCGTCGACGCTCGGCTCCGTCACGTCGATTTTCTGGAAGCGCCGCGCAAGCGCGCGGTCTTTCTCGAAGTGCTGGCGGTATTCCTTGTAGGTCGTCGAGCCCATGCAGCGCAGCGTCCCCGACTGCAGCGCGGGCTTCAAAAGATTTGAGGCGTCCATCGCCCCGCCCGAGGTCGCGCCGGCGCCGATGACGGTGTGGATCTCGTCGATGAAGAGAATAGCGTCTTCATGCGCCTCCAGCTCTTTCAGCACCGACTTGATGCGCTCCTCGAAGTCGCCGCGATAGCGCGTGCCCGCGAGAAGCGCGCCCATGTCGAGCGCGAAGATCGTCGAATTGGCGAGGACTTCGGGCACTTCCTCGTCGACGATCAGCCGCGCGAGGCCTTCCGCGATCGCCGTCTTGCCGACGCCCGGATCGCCGACGAGCAACGGATTGTTCTTGCGGCGGCGGCACAGGACCTGGATCGACCGCTCGATCTCGAGACCTCGCCCGATCAGGGGATCGATCTTGCCCTTGCGCGCTTTCTCGTTGAGATCGACGCAATAGGCGGCGAGCGCGCTCTCGTTCTGCTTGGCCCCGGCCTCGCCATCTTCCTGCGCGCCGCGCGGGGTTTTCGGCTGACTCTCGCCCGGACGCTTGGCGAGGCCGTGCGAAATGTAGTTGACCGCGTCGAAACGGGTCATGTCCTGCTGCTGCAGGAAATGCGCGGCGTGGCTCTCGCGCTCGGCGAAGAGCGCGACGAGGACGTTCGCGCCCGTCACCTCCTCGCGGCCCGACGACTGCACATGAATGACCGCGCGCTGGATGACGCGCTGGAAGCTCGCGGTGGGCTTGGCCTGTTCCTGGATGTCGGTCTTGAGGTTCGAAAGATCGTTCTCGATGAATTCGAACAGGTTTCGCCGCAACTCCTCCAGATCGACATTGCAGGCGCGCATGACGGCGGCGGCGTCCTGGTCGGTCGTCAGCGCGAGGAGGAGGTGTTCGAGCGTGACCAGTTCGTGATCGCGTTCGGAGGCGAGCGCGATGGCGCGATGGAGGGACTCGTCGAGATTTCTGCTGAAGGACGCCACGTCAATCCCTTTCCATCGTGCACTGTAACGGATGCTGGTGCCGGCGCGATAGCTCCATCACCTGCGCGACTTTCGTCTCGGCCACCTCATAGGTGTAGACGCCGCAGACCCCGACGCCCGTCTGGTGGACGTGGAGCATGATGCGGAAAGCCTCCTCCGCGCCCTTGTTGAAAACGGCCTGAAGCAGCCAGACGACGAATTCCTGCGGCGTGTAGTCGTCGTTGAGGAGGAGCACCTTGTAGAGCGAGGGGCGCTTGGTCTTGGGCGCGGTCTTGGTGACGACGCCGATCCCGACATCGCCGCCCGGCCCTTGTTCGTTGTCTTCCTTGTTCGCCATCGACTCTCTGGTTTGCGATCCCTGCGTCGGTGCGCCTGCAGCCGCCATTAAGTATGTATTGCGTCCGGGTTGAAAAGAAGGAAATCCGTCGCGGCGGATAAATTCCCCGCGCGATGGGGGCTCTGCGCGCAAAGAAAAACGCCCGGCCGCCGGGGCCGGGCGTTTGTCCAACGCCTGAAACGCAACGGACGAAGTTTAGGCGCGGTACGCCTGGACCATCTCGACGAATTCGCCGTAGCGCTTCGTCAGCGGCTCTGACGCTTCCTTGGCGACGCCGTTCCAGTGGTCGGCGAGCTTCGTCACGATGCCGAGATTGCGCTCGAACACGGTCTTGGCGAATTCAGACTGAAGCTCGATCGTTTCCTGGACGCTCTTCGAGGAGGCTGCGGCTTTCGCAAGCGCGACAGTTTCCTCGTACTGCTCTTTGACGAAGCCGGCCTGGGCCGAGGCGGCTTTTTCGAAGCCCTTGGCGACGGTGGTCGCCGAAGCCATCATCGCCTCAAGCGAACCCTTCTGGAAATCCGCGAAAGAATTCAAGCTCTTGGCGAACTTCTCGTAGCCGTCCTTGAAGGCATCGGGGCTGAAGCCGAGCGTCTCGAACCCTTCGGCGGTCGCCGTTTTCTTGGTGGTCATGGTTGGTCTCCCGATTTGGCCAGCTGCTAGGCGCGCGAGGCCGGTTTTCATTTATTGTGCGATGCAACATAATGGGGTCGGGCGGACCCGTCAAGGCCGTTTTTCGCATTGCAACAATTCAAAAACGGCAATTGACCCGGTGCAACGCATCGGCGAGCCGAAGTCTAAGCCGCGGCGGAGAATTTTACCATTAACCACTTGTTTACTGTCACCCGGGAAGGTCGCGGTTCCGCCGCGCTTTGGGGGCGGCACGCGCCTTGCTGGATCGGTCCCCGACACGGGCCGACAGGCTGGCCGCGTGATCGAATGGGTTTGGGAATCGGGCGGGACGGCGGCGTGGCGGGTCCAGAAAAAATTAAGTTGCAAGACGCGACCGTTGTAGCGAGGGTTGGGCGATGAACTTTTGGTTGCGTTTGGTTCTGTCCGCGCTTGCTGTCGCTGTTCTTGCGACCGCTTTTTCGTCGCCAGCCGACGCCGCAAGGAAGAAACGGGCCGCTCCGGCCCCGAAATACGCCGCCATCGTCATCCACGCGGACACCGGGGACGTCCTCCTCGACAAATACGCCGATCAGGCGCGCTACCCCGCGTCGCTGACCAAGATGATGACGCTCTATCTGCTGTTCGAGGAGATCGAAGCGGGACGGCTCAATCTCGACTCGATGCTGTCCGTTTCGGCGCAGGCCGCCGGGCAGCCCCCGTCGAAGCTCGGCCTTGCGGCCGGCTCGAAGATTTCCGTCGAACGAGCGATCGAAGCGCTGATCGTGAAGTCCGCGAACGATGTCGCTGTCGCCGTCGCCGAGGGCGTGTCAGGGTCCGAATGGAAATTCGCGCAGGATATGACCGCGCGCGCCCGCGCGCTCGGCATGCGCAATACGACGTTCAAGAACGCATCCGGCCTGCCGAATTCGCGGCAGATGACGACCGCGCGCGACCTCGCCGTCCTGTCGCAGCGGCTCATCAAGGATTTCCCGCAATACTTCCCCTATTTCAATACGCAGGAATTCACCTGGAACGGCCGCACGTACCGCACCCATAATGCGCTGGTGCGCACCTATCCCGGTGCGGACGGCCTTAAGACCGGCTATACGCAGCGCTCCGGCTTCAATCTCGCCACGACAGCGAGCCGCGACGGCCATCGCATCATCGGCATCGTCCTCGGCGGGCGCTCCGTCGCAACGCGCGACGCGCACATGAAGGAAATCCTGACGACGGCGTTCGCCGACATTGAAGAAAACCCGATGCTGCTTGCGGCGGTCCACCGCCTCAAGCCGACGCCGCGCCTCAAACCGACGCTCGTCGCCGAACTCCAGCGCCGCAATGCGACGCCGACCGTCGCCAGCAACGAAGCGATGCGCGACGAAATCCGCATCGCCGCGGCGAGCCTCGCGCCGACCGGCGCGGGCGCCGGCGACGATGGAATTTCTGAGCTGATCTCCGCCGCCGACAGCGACGATTTCAACCAATATGAACGCGTCCGCCTGTCAGCGATCGCGCCGGAAGAAGACGCGTCTGTCGGCGAAGGCGACATCGAAGAACGCGCCGGCTGGAGCGTGCAGATCGGCGCCTATTCCACCAAGGCCAAGGCGCAACAAGAGCTTGAAGCCGCGGCGATCGCCGCAGGGCTTGTCGATCGTACGCGCTCCGTTTCCCCGATGCCGAAGCTCGACGGCGACATTCTCTTCCGCGCGCGCTTCGTCAATCTGACGGAGGCGGAAGCGTCCGCCGCCTGCATGAAGATTCAGGCGGCCGCCCTCTCCTGTTTCTCGCTGCTCGAGCCGGCCGCCGCGGCTTCCGAATAGGCCCGGCCGGCGTTTCGCCGAAGCGCCGGAGTGGACCGTCCCTTGCAGGGCGATGCGGGCCGTATCATCACTGGTCCCATGACCAAAGCCAGCGCCGCTGACCTCGACGTCGCCGCGAACCCGCGGCGCGGCTGGTTTGCGGCCATTGGGGCGCTCGCGGCGTTTTTCGCCCTCGCCGCGCCTGAAGTCGCCGACATGGCGAAGCAGTGGACGTGGTCGTCCAGCTATCATCATGGCTGGGTGGCGGCGCCGATTGCGCTCTGGCTGTTCCATGAGAGCGGCGCCTGGCGCGGGCGCGCGCCGGAGATCGACTTTCTCGGCGCGCCGCCGCTTGGGCTCGCCATCTCCCTCCTTTTTGCGGGACGCGCCCTCGATGCGCAGATCCTTGGCCACGTCGCGGTCGTCATCGGCGTTTTCGGCGTCAGCATGCTGACGCTTGGCCGCGTCATTGTCAGCAAGAGCGCGTTCGCTTTCGCGTTCCTGATTTTCATGGTTCCCTTCGGCGAAAGTGTTATCCCCGCGCTGCAGGCCGCATCGGCGGGCGCCGTCGCCTTCCTTCTCAATCTTTCGGGATTTCCGACGAGCCTCGACGGCCTCATCCTGACGACGAGCGCGGGCCGCTTTGAAATGGCGGAGAGCTGCGCCGGGCTTCGGTTTCTTCTCGCCGCCGCGATGATCGCGAGCCTCGCCGCGCATCTTGCGTTCACCCGCCTTAACCGTCAGCTCTTGTTTGTCGCGGGCGCGCTCGGGCTCGCCGTCGGCGCGAACTGGCTGCGCGCTTACGCGATCATCGCCGCCGCGACCGCGAGCGACATGCGCATCGGCACGGGACCTGAGCATGTCGCCTTCGGCTGGGTTCTCTATGGCGGGCTGATCGTCGCGCTCCTCTTCATCGCCCGCCAGTTCGGCGACCGGACGCGCCCCGCACCCGCAGTCGCCTGACCATGTGCGGCATCGCCGGCATCATCGATCTTACAGGTTCGCGGGAGATCGATCGCGCCGCGCTGAAGCGCATGACCGACGCGCTCGCCCATCGCGGGCCGGACGGCGAAGGCTTCTTCATCGAGCCCGGCGTCGGGCTCGGCCATCGCCGCCTGTCGATCATCGACCTCGCCGGCGGCGCGCAGCCGATGACATCGGCGTCGGGCGAAAGCGTCCTCATCTTCAACGGCGAGATCTACAATTACCGCGAACTGGCGCGGGCGCTTCAGCAGAAGGGCGCGCGCCTGCGCACCCGCTCGGACTCCGAAGTGCTGCTCGAAGGCCTTGAGCGCGACGGGCCCGCCTACCTTGATCCTGTGCGCGGCATGTTCGCTTTCGCGCAGTGGAACCGGCGCGCGCGCACGCTGCTCCTGGCGCGCGACCGCTTCGGCGAGAAGCCGCTCTATTACGGCGAGACGGCGGACGGGTTCCTGCTCTTCGCGTCGGAGATCGGCGCGCTGCAGGCCGGCCGGCTGATCGACCTCGACCATGCGCCGGACGCGCTCGCGGATTATTTCCTCTACGGCTATGTGCCGGAGCCGAAGTCAGTCTACCGGCAGGTCAAGCGCCTTGCGCCCGCGAGCGTCATGACCGCCGGCGCCGGCCGCGCGGCCACGATAACGCGCTATTGGCGTCCGGTTTTCGAGGCGGATCGCTCAATCGACTTCAAGACGGCGGCGGGCGAATTGCTCGATCTTCTCGATGACGCGGTCGACGCCCAGCGCGTCGCCGACGTGCCGCTCGGCGCCTTCCTGTCGGGCGGCGTCGATTCCTCCGCGATCGTCAGCGCGATGGCGATCAAGGGGGGCGCCGTCAGGACCTGCACGATCGGTTTTGACGATCCGCGCTTGGACGAGCGCGCGGAAGCCCGGCGCACGGCGGACCGCTATCAGACGACCCATGTCGAGGAAACGGCGACGATCGAGGCCGCGAGCCTCATCGACCGCATCGCCGGCGTTTACGGCGAGCCTTTTGCCGATTCCTCAGCGCTCCCGACCTATCTCGTCTGCGGCGCGGCGCGCCGGCATGTGACGGTCGCCTTGTCCGGCGACGGCGGCGACGAGATATTCGGCGGTTACAGGCGCTATCGCATGTTCGCCGCTGAAGAACGATTTCGCCGGGCGCTGCCGCTTGGGGCGAGACGCTCCGTGTTCGGAACGCTTGGCCGGGTCTATCCGAAACTCGACTGGGCGCCGCGGCCCTTCCGCTTCAAGACGACGTTTCAAGCGCTTGGCGAAGATGGTCTTTCCGCGTACGCCCGCGCCGTCTCCGCCGTGCTGCCGGACCGGGCGGGCGCGATGCTCTCCGGCGATTTCGCGGGCGCGCTCGATGGATATGATCCCGTCAGCCTGATCGCAGGGCGCATGGATGCGGGCCTTGACCCCGTCAGCACGGCGCAGGCGATCGACCTCGACACCTGGCTGCCGGGCCGGATGCTGACGAAGGTCGATCGCGCTTCGATGGCGCACGGGCTCGAAGTGCGCGCGCCGTTTCTCGACCACCGTCTCGCCGAATGGACCTTCAGGCTGCCGGCGGAGTTCCGCGCGACGCCGGCCGAAGGCAAGCGCATCTTGAAGGCGGCGCTGGCGCCGCGCATCGACGCCGACATTCTCCACGCGCAAAAGCGCGGCTTCGCCCCGCCGGTCGAAGGCTGGCTGCGCGCTTCCGAAGGGCCGGTCCGGCGCCTCGCCGACTCTCGCCGCTGGCGCGACAGCGGCGTCCTTGAGGCGCGCGCCGTGGAACGCATGATCGCAAAGCACGCTTCGGGCGCGGCGAATTACGCGCAGGAGCTCTGGACCGTCATCATGTTCGACGCGTTCCTCAGCGCCGAAGCCGCCGCGCGAGGGACTTCATCCGCTGCAGCGCGCCTCGCCGCTCAATGACGAGCGAGGTGAGCGTTTCGCCTTCCTTGCCGAGGCGCCGTTTGTAATCCGCTTCCCCCGCCATCAGGTCGTAGACGGACAATCCGCGGTCCCGATAATGGTCGATCGCAAGCTGGTGCGCGGTGAAGCCCGGCGCGAACTGGTTGTCGGTCTCGATCTGAAATCCGCTCTGGTAATTATAGACGCGCCCGCCAGCGATGAAGTTGTAAAGCACGCCGATGGTTTCGGCGCCTGCGGTGATGCGCAGGAGGTCGGTCGCATCGGGCGCCGCGGCGATGAGGCGCTCGTGAAAAGCGCGAAGCCCGGCGTCGGCGAAAGCGCCCGGCTGCCCTCGCGCGCGCCAATAGGGCTCGTGAAGCGCGATGAGCTCGCGAAAGGCGCCGGCGCGGTCTTCGGGCGATGCGGCCGCCGCAATCGCGACGGCCCCGCGTTCCTCATAGCGGCGGATGCTGCGCCGGATCTTTGCGCGCACGGACGCGGAGACGCCGTCGTCCGCCTTGAGGTCGACCTGAAAGGTCGGCTGCGTCCTGAGGATGCGAAGGTCAAGCCCGCGCCGCGCGGCCGCGCGCCGGCATGCCTCGGCGAGCGCGGGCCGCGCATTGCGGAACACGAATTCGGAAATCTCGGGCGCCGCATCGATGAGCCCCTCGAGCGCCGCCTCGCGCGCCGCCTCGCCCGCGCCCGGCGCCAGCAGGAAATCCTGATACTCGACATAAAGCCGATCGAACGCAGCGCGTCCCGTTTCGCCGAACCATGCTGTGCGGCCGTTCACCCCAATGAACGCCATCGCGGCGTCCGTGCGGAGGAGCCTGACTCTTTCTCCAGCGGCGGCGAGCCATGCCCCGATAAATGGCGGGGCGTGAAAGAAATTTTCGCCATCGTCATGGCGCGACCACGCCTCCAGCGCCGCACCGCGATCGAACGCCGTTTGAAGTACCGCCGCCATCAGTCCGCCCTGCCCGCCGCACGGCGATAGAGCGCACGGAACGCGTCGATCATCGCGCCTTGGCCGAATGCTTCCGACCTTGCGAGATTGGCGCGGCCGAGACGTTCGCGTAAGCCCGCATCCTCGATCAGCGCGGCGAGCGCGGCGACATAGGCGTCCTCATCGCCCCGCGCCGAAATGAAGGCGGCGTTCGCCGCGCTCACCATCAGGCGGATGTCGCCGACATCAGGCGCAAGCGCCGGCAGTCCTGACGCCATCGCTTCGACGAGGCTGATCGGCGTCTGCTCGGTGTCTGACGAGAGCGCGAAAATGTCGGCGCCGGCGAGCGCCGTTTCCGGCGCGGCGGTCGGTCCCGCCAGCGAGATGCGGTCGGCGGCGGGGCTTTGCGCCGCGCGTCCGCGCAAATCGTCCTGTTGCGGCCCCGCGCCGTAGATGACGAGCTGCGCCCGCTTTCCTTCGTCCGCCCGCGCGAAGGCGGCGATGAGGCGCGCGAAGTTTTTCTCCCCGCGCAGCGCGCCGATCGCGACGACCGTCACCGGCGCGCGCTCATAGCGCCGATCGGCGACGCGAAACCGGGCGAGATCGACGCCGACCGGATTGCGGACGACGCAGGCGGCGTCGAGGCCCCAGACTTCCCGCGCGATGCGCTCAAGGCCGGTCGAGGGAACCGTGACAAGGCTGCGTTTCAGGATCGCGCGGCGGGCGAAAACGCGCCGCGGCTTCTGCTCGCCGGAAAGCTCGTCGGGCCCGAACCCGTCCTCATGATGGACATGCGGAGCCTTGATGCTGAGGCGGTTGGCGATCGCGGCCTCAAGCGACCCCCAATTATAGGTGCACAGAACATCGGGGCGAAAGTCGCGCAGCACGCGCGAAAAGTTCTTGAGGTTGCCGAGGCTGACAAGCGAGGACTTTGCGAAGGGAAACGCTTCGACCTCAGCGAACGCCCGATCGAGCAGCGCGCCCGCGCCCGTCTCTCCGTCGAGCGACAGGATGCGATGGCGGAAATCATCTCCGAGCCCCGCGACAAGCGAAGCAAGCCGCCGCTGCTGCCCGCCCATCGCGAAAGACGGGAAGATGTGGAGGAGGCGGAGAGAGTTTGATCCATCTGTCACGGAACGAAATTCCGTTCAGGCGTTCGCCTCCCCCTTGCGGGGCGGGCTGTCACATGCAGCGCTTGCGCCGTCATTCCGGGGCCGTGCAACGCGCGGAACCCGGAATCCAGATCGCCGGCGCGTGCGAGGAAATGGACCCCGGGTTCGCGACTTCGTCGCGCCCCGGGGTGACGTTGTTCATAAGCGATCCCGCTTCTCACAAGGGGGAGGTGAAGGGCGCCCCCGCTCAGGCCAGAACGTCCGTGTAAAGCTCCGACGCGTCGGGTTCGGGGCTTTCGAGCGCGAAGTCGGCGGCTTCCTTCACGATCGCCTTGATCTCGGTGTCGATCGCCTTGAGGTCGGCTTCGCTCGCGTGCTTGCCGTCGAGGATGCGCTTTTCGCAGCGCTTGATCGGATCGTTGTGCTCGCGCATCTGGTCGACTTCCTCGCGCGTCCGGTATTTCGCCGGATCGGACATGGAATGCCCGCGATAGCGGTAGGTTTTCATTTCGAGCACGTAGGGCCCCTCGCCGGCTCTCGCCCGGTCCATCACCTCGCGCGCCGCTTCGCGCACCGCGAGGACGTCCATGCCGTCGACTTCCATGCCCGGAATGCCGAAGGAGGCGCCGCGGCGATAGAGGTGCGTTTCGGAATGGGCGCGCGTGACGCTTGTTCCCATCGCATACTGATTGTTCTCGATGATGAAGATCACGGGCAGCTTCCAGAGCTGCGCCATGTTCATCGCCTCGAAGATCTGGCCCTGGTTCGACGCGCCGTCGCCGAAATAGGTCAGGCTGACATTGCCGTTCTTGCGGTACTTGTTGGCGAAGGCGAGCCCGGCGCCGAGCGGAACCTGCGCGCCGACGATGCCGTGGCCGCCATAGAATTTCGCCTCGTTCGAGAACATGTGCATCGAGCCGCCCTTGCCCTTGGAGTAGCCGCCCGAGCGTCCGGTCAGTTCCGCCATCACGCCTTTCGGGTCCATGCCGCAGGCGAGCATGTGGCCGTGATCGCGATAGCCGGTGATCGTCTGGTCGCCCGGCTTTTTCACCGCCTCGACGCCGACGACGACCGCTTCCTGGCCGATATAGAGGTGACAGAACCCGCCGATCGACCCCATGCCGTAAAGCTGGCCGGCGCGCTCCTCGAAGCGGCGGATGAGCAGCATGTCGCGGTAATATTTGAGGAGCTCGTCCTTCGTCGCGGTGAGGTTGCTCGCCGCCTTCTCGGCCTTTTCCTGCTTCTTCGCCGCTGTCGCCATGATCGCTCTTCGCCCCGGATGCCGCCCGAGGTTTACGGAATGAGGCTTGGCCGAACAAGGGGTTAGGGCTGGGACTTTCGGGCGTTTTCGAGCAGGCGCTCGAACTCGTCGCGGGGAATGACGATATCGCCTTCCGCCGCGTAACCAAGGACGCTGCGGATTTTCTCATCCAGCATGTCGGGGTCGAGCGAGCGGCGGTTAAGCTGACCCGCGGTGCGCTCAAGCGCCCGCCGCCGCTCGGCGAGCGCTTCGACTTCCGCGCGCTTGGCCGCGACCTCGGCGCGCAATTCGCGCAGCGCCCGGAAGCCCGTCGGGCCGGCGACGGCGTCGAGCGCCAGAAACGCCGTCCAACAGACGATCAGCGCCGGCGCAACGACATCGAATAACAACTTTACAAAATCGCGACTCAACGGATCCGCCCCTCTCCCGACTCACCATGAGTCGGTTTTGGGTAAACGAATCGTTAACGCCGCAAGGCCGCCATGCCGGCGTAGCGGCCCGCGCTGCCGAGTTCCTCCTCGATGCGCAGGAGCTGGTTGTATTTCGCCGTGCGGTCGGAACGCGCGAGCGAGCCCGTCTTGATCTGCCCGCAATTCGTCGCGACCGCGAGGTCCGCGATCGTCGCGTCTTCCGTTTCGCCCGACCGGTGCGACATCACCGCCGCATAGCCGGAGCGCTGCGCGAGATCGACGGAGCGAAGCGTTTCGGTGAGCGTGCCGATCTGGTTGACCTTGACGAGGATCGAATTGGCGCAGCCCTGTTCGATTCCGTCCTTGAGGCGTTTGGAATTCGTCACGAACAGATCATCGCCGACGAGCTGGCACTTCGATCCGAGTTTCTCCGTCAGGAGCTTCCAGCCCTTCCAGTCGTCTTCCGCCATGCCGTCTTCGATCGACACGATCGGATAATTGGCGAGCAGCGCTTCGTAGTAAGCGGCCATGCCGGCGGCGTCGAGCGTCTTGCCCTCGCCTTCGAGATGATACTTTCCGTCCCTGAAGAATTCCGTCGAGGCGGCGTCGAGCGCGATGAAAACGTCCTTGCCCGGATGAAGCCCTGCCGTCTCGATCGCCTTCATGATGAAGGAGAGCGCTTCGTCGGCGGATTTGAGGTTCGGCGCAAAGCCGCCCTCATCGCCGACATTGGTGTTATGGCCCGCGCCTTTGAGGCCCTTCTTCAGCGCGTGGAAGACTTCCGCGCCCCAGCGCAAGCCGTCGGCGAAACTGCCGGCGCCGAGCGGCATGATCATGAATTCCTGGATGTCGATCGGATTGTCGGCGTGCGCGCCGCCATTGATGATGTTCATCATCGGCGCAGGCAGCGTCGCCGCCGAAACGCCGCCGACATAGCGATAGAGCGGCATGCTTGCGGCTTCCGCCGCGGCCTTGGCGACCGCAAGCGACACGCCGAGGATCGCATTGGCGCCGAGGCGCTTCTTGTTCGCCGTGCCGTCGAGTTCGATGAGCGCGGCGTCGAGCCCGATCTGGTCCTCGGCGTCGAAACCGCGAACGGCGTCGAAGATCTCGCCGTTGATCGCGGCGACCGCCTTCTGAACGCCTTTGCCGCCATAGCGCGATCCGCCGTCGCGGAGTTCATGCGCTTCATGCGCGCCGGTCGAGGCGCCGGAAGGAACGCCGGCGCGCCCCATCGACCCGTCTTCGAGGACAACGTCGACCTCAACGGTCGGGTTGCCGCGGCTGTCGAGAATTTCGCGGCCGATGATGTCGACGATGGCGGTCATGGAGGCTCCGTTCGGGAATGGGGAGCCGTCTCTATAGCCGCCGTCCGGAAGGTTTCAACGTGAGGGGGGAGCGGCGAAGCCATGCGCTTCCATGATTCCCCCATTTGCCGGGAAAGCTGCGCCTCACTTTTATGCCGTCATTCCGGGGCCGCGCGGCGCGCGGAACCCGGAATCCAGCGCTGGTGAGCATCAAGACATGGTCCCCGGGTTCGCGACTTCGTCGCGCCCCGGGGTGACGATTTTCAAGCGCGATCAGCCTGCCCGCTTAGGGCTGACCAATCTGTGCGGCGCTCGCGGTCTTCCTTGGCCTTCCCGCTAATTCGGCGTCCGGCTGACATGCGCCGACCAGTAGACCGGGCGATCTGCGGCATGGGTGCTGAAGCCGTGGATCTGCAGGGTCCATGTGCCGGGCGCGACGGCGCCGGCGATCTGCACGCGCTCGAAGACGCTTGAGACCATCAGCCCTGAGGCGCGCGTGACGCCCGAGGGATCAATAAGGCGGATGTCGATATCGCTGTGCTGTTCGGTCCCGCCGCTGCGTCCTTCCGGCCACCACAGCGCCGCGTCGAACAGGACGTGGCCGGCGCCGATGTTCAGGGGGATGTTGATGGTCTCATGGTTCGAGACTTCGGTTTTCCCCCACCACGCCCAGCCATTGACGGGAAGTGCGAGAAGCCCCGCTCCGTTGGTGTTGTCCACCGCGCCGCCGCGGCGGCCCGAGATGATCATCTGCGCATAGACCTGCCCCGGATCGATCGCGCCGAACTGGCGCAGCCAGTTGCGCAGGAGCGCCGCCGCGCCGGAGGCGTAGGGTGTTGCGCCTGACGTGCCGTTGAAGCGCGCGTAGGCGTCGTCGGCGCTTCCGCGTGCGGTCTCCGTGTTGCTCGGCGCATGAATGTCCGGCTTGATGCGGTTGTCCGGCGCCGGCCCGCGGAGCGAGCCCGCATGCGGCCCCGCCGTGCCTATGTCGGTGCGGCCGACGCCGAGCGACTTGTGCGCGATCGCCGGGGAGGAAACGCTGGTTCCGCCATCGGGATTATTGCCGTTCGCCGATACGACGACGGCGCCGGAGTCGAAGGCGGCATCCGCCGCGACGGCGAGCGCGTCGAAAGCGTTGGTGCTCGGCAGCTGGATTTCGCCGACGATCACCCGGTCGCCGACCGCCACCGCCCGCTGGAAGCCGCGCACCGCCGCCGTGACGTTAAGGCCGCCGCGCGTGCCGTCCGCCGCGCCGTAAACGCGGAAGGAATCGAGCGTTACGTCGGTGACGCCGCGAAACGGCGCCCCGCCGCCCGTTCCCGCCGAAATGATCGCCGCGGATGCGGTGCCGTGCGGCCAGGGGTCGGTCGTCGTGATCGCGCCCGTGTTGCAGTCCGCGCCGCCGCCGACGCAGTCGCGCAGGAAATCGAGATTGTCAGGCGAGGCGAAAACCTCATGCGTGTCCCTGACGCCCGTGTCGAGGAGGCCGATGAAGCCGGCGTTGAGGCCGAGATTGAAATAGGGGTCCGACCTGATGATCGCGCGGCCGTCGTCGACATCGTCGGTCGTGTCGGCGTTCTGCGGCGGGGGAATGTCGGTCGCGGAAGGATCGATCGCGATGACACGGGAGTCGGAGGCGAGCTTTTCGATCGCGCCCGCCGGAATTTCCGCGCGCACGGCGTTGATGAGCCAGAAGCGCTCAAGAATTTCAGCTTCGTATTGACGCAAGATCGCCAGCGGCTGTTCGTCGGCGGCGCGGCGCGCTTCGAGCGTCTTGACGATTTCCTCGCGCCGGCCGGCGTATTTGCGTTCGGCGCCGGTCTGGCCGCGCTCGCCGGCGGCGGGTTCCGGGAAACGCGGAATGCCGACGGGGTCATCGAAGACGACGAGCGCTTCGATGCGCTTGCCCGCGTCCATCGAGGCGATTTCCTTGCGCAGCACCGGGTTGATCTTCAGCAGCGGATCCGGCGCCGCGGTTTTCAACCGGTCCGCGTGCGATATCTTCTTCTTGATGACGACGTCGGATTTCCGTGCGCCTTCAGGCTCTTTCGTCAGCGCGAAGGACGCGGGTTTTCCTTCGCTGATCTCGACGGTGTAGACGACGCGCGAAGGATCGGCGCGTTCGCTGCCGTCGAGAGAAGCGGCGAGCGCAGGTTCTTTCTTCAAACGGCGGTCAGCGAGCGTTCGGGAGATCGCCGGCCGCGCCTCCTCGATCACCCGGTCCTTGATTTGAGCGTCGGCGACGGCCGGCGTCATCACCGCGAGCGCAAAGGCGCTCGCCTGCAGCATCAGACGTTTCATCGGTTGTCTCTCCCTCAACCAAGACGATCAGCCTAAGGACGATTCCGACGGCGGTCGCCGACGCAAGGAAGAGTGCGCTTCACGGATCAAATGCGCAACCGCCGCCTGAGACGTACGTCACAGACGGCGGAGGAAACTCCGCGCTTCCGGTTGTATTCTACTGCGGTTGCTCTTGCGCACGCGGTTCGCGGGGCGACGGCGGGCGCTGCTGGCGGTCTTCGCTCGACCGGGGCGGCGGCGTGTAGCGCGGTTCCGGGGCCGGCGCCGGAGATGACGGCGGCGGGGTGTAGCTTGGTTGCGGCGCAGCCTGCGGCGGCGGCGCGTAGCTCGGCTGGGGGGCTGGTTGCGGCGGCGGCGTATAACTTGGCCGCGGCGAAGATTGCGACGGCGGCGTGTAGCCCGTTTGCGGTTGCGGTTGCGGCCGGGGCCCTGATTGGCTCCGCCTGCGGTCGCGATCCAGACGGTCCCCGCTTCGCCTGCCGGGCGAGCCGTCGAAATCTCGCGGCGGTCGCGAAGGCGGCTGCCCTGCCGGCGGCTGCGTCACCGGCGGCTGACTGACTGGCGGCTGATAATTGCCTCCGGGCGGCGGATAGTTGTCGCGACGGGGTTGCGTGTAGCGCTGGCGGGGCGGGCGCGGTTGTTGGTAGTAGCCGCCCGGCGGACCGTATCCGGGCGGGTGCGCCCGCTTCTTCCTGTACCCATACCGGTCGAAGGAACGGTAATCGTAATAAAAGCCGTAAGTCGGGTACCAGGACCCGTAGCGTCCGTACCAGGGCGAGCCGTAGCCGGCGCCATAACCGTAGCTTCCGTAACCGTAATACTGGTTCTGGTAGGCGTCGTAGGCTTGGTCGAAACAGCGGTTCGCGGCGCTGTCGCAATGCGCCTGGCACTGGACGTAACCACGCTCGTCCGGAATGTCTTCGCAGATCCGATAGCAGCGGTCGGCTTCGGCCTCGCAGGCGTTGAACGCCGTTTCATAAGGCGTCGTCACGCAGGACGACAACAAAAGCGCGCCGGTCGTCAGACCCGCCAGCGACAACATCCTGTTCATGAAAGCCTCAAGCCCGACCCCGCGCGCCGGCCGACTTCGCGCCCCAGACCCCACATGGCCGACTGTTCATGGTTGCGCTCTGAATCGGCGCCGAATTGCGGCGGAAAACAGGCCTTGTGCGCCTCCTGCGGACACAATCGCGCGCCGCCGAAAAAGAAAAACGCCGCGGACGGCGCGGCGTTCCTACAACGCACAGAAATCCGAAGGCGGCTTATTCGCCCTTCGGTTCCAGCACCTTGCGGCCGCGATAGCGGCCGGACTTCAGGTCGACATGATGCGGGCGGCGCAGTTCGCCCGATTCCTTGTCCTCGACATAAGTCGGGGTCGCGAGCCGGTCGTGGGCGCGGCGCATGCCGCGGCGGGAGGGGGAAGTCTTGCGCTTGGGAACGGCCATGGACGCCTCTGTCGGACTGGATTTCGGCCGGGACCTCTGGGCCCGGGGAGCGGGGTCGATAGCGGAAGAGCGGGGTCTGCGCAAGGCTCCCCCAGGCCGCAGCCTTAGGGCAGGATTAATAACCGCTCGCGAATTGCCGGACACCCCTTCAATGGACCGAAAGCGCCGTGCTGTACGCTCTCAGGCAGTTGCGTTCCGGGAGCTGTCCCCCTTGCGTCTGCGAATCCTCGCCGGCCTTGCCATCGCCGTCGTGCTGCTCTTGCCCTCAGCGGGCCGGACAGAACCTTTCACCGCCTATTGGGCGAGCCTTGGTTCCACCGAGCAGGTTCTCGTCGATCAGGTCGCCGCCGACCTCTACAGCGAGGAGCAGGGCCGGCGCCTCCGCGACTACGACCGTCTCAACAGCGCGTCGAAACAGCGCTACCGCGCCCGCGCCGTGGAGGTCCTCGGCGTCGAGAACCGTCCCGCGCGGGTGAGGAAAAAGGCGAAAGAGCTTTAGGGCCCGTTCCCTATTTCCGGTTCGTCTTGCCCGGCAGGATGCCCATATATTTGCAGATGATCGACAGCATCACTTCATCGGCGCCGCCGCCGATCGAGGCGAGGCGCCCGTCGCGATAGGCGCGGCTGATCGGGCTTTCCTCCATGAAGCCCATGCCGCCCCAATATTGCAGGCAGGAATCGTTCAGCTCACGGAGGAGACGGCCGGCCTTCAGCTTCGCCATCGAGGCGAGCATCGTCGCGTCTTCCCCGTTCAGCATCTTCTCGACCGCATCCCACGTCATCGAGCGAAGCGCCTGCACCTCGGTCTTCAGTTCCGCCATGCGGAAATGCACGACCTGATTGTCGAGGATCGACTGGCCGAAGGCCTTGCGCTGGCGCGTGTAGTCGATCGTCGCGTCGATGGTGTTGTCCATCGCGATCAGCCCCGACAGGGCGCCCCAGAGCCGTTCCTCCTGGAACTGCAGCATCTGGTACATGAAGCCGGCGCCCTCCTCGCCGATGCGGTAGCGCTGGGGCACGCGCACGTCCTCGAAAAAGAACTGCGCGGTGTCGGAAGAGCGCATGCCGAGTTTCTTCAGCTTGCGCGCGATTTCGACGCCCTTCCTCAGTTTGCCGTCATCGTCGCGGAGCGGCAGCGCGATCAGCGTCTTGTTGCGATGGGCCTGATCGTCGGAGGTGTTTGCGAGGAGGCACATCCAGTCGGCCTGCGTGCCGTTGGTCGTCCACATCTTGCCGCCGTTGA
>CAZOEB010000056.1:15953-18912 GCA_964578685.1 uncultured Caulobacterales bacterium | reverse complement strand
GCGCGCATGATCGAGGATCCGATCGATTTCCTCGGCAACCTTATTCTCCTCATCGTCGGCGGCAACGATACGACAAGGAATTCGATGTCGGGCGGCGTCTATGCGCTTAATCTTTACCCGGACGAATTCCGCAAGCTGAAAGCCGACCCGGCGCTCATCCCGAACATGGTTTCCGAGATCATCCGCTGGCAGACCCCGCTCGCGCATATGCGCCGCACGGCGCTGCGCGATGTCGATTTTCGGGGCCAGCGGATCGCTGAGGGCGACCGCGTCGTCATGTGGTACGTCTCCGGCAATCGCGACGAGCGCGTGTTTCAGGACCCTGACCGCCTGATCATCGACCGGGACAATGCGCGCCGGCACGTCGCCTTCGGCTTCGGCATCCACCGCTGCATGGGCAACCGCGTCGCCGAGATGCAACTCCGGATCCTGTGGGAGGAGATCCTGAAGCGGTTCTCCTGGGTCGAGGTCGTCGGCGAGCCGCAGCTCGTGCAGTCAAATTTTGTTCTCGGTTATGAGCGCCTGCCGGTCCGTCTCCACGCCTGACCGGTCCTCCCCTCCCGCCCTTGAAAACCCGGCCGATCCGCCGCAGGAAACGCGAATGGCCAAGAAACCCGACCTTGAGGGCGTCTCCTTCGAAAAGGCGCTCGCCGAACTGGAAGAGATCGTCCGGAAGCTCGAATCCGGCGCGGTCGAGCTTGAAGAATCAATCGCCCTTTACGAGCGCGGCGCGGCCCTCAAAGCCCATTGCGAGGCCAAGCTTAAGTCCGCCCAGGAGCGGATCGAGAAAATTGTCGTCAGCGCCGACGGCAAGCCTAAGGCGGAGCCGGCGAGCTTCGAGTAGGGCGCGAGGACCCGTGGCGCGGGCGTTTCACATGGCCCCGAAACGCCCTCATTGCGCCCCCGCCAAGGCCTCAAAGGGGTGGCATTCCGCATCGCAGCGCGTAAGAAGGCTGACCGGCGAGAGGCAAGCACCCCGGCCGGGCCGTTGATTGAAGGGGATCGCCCATGGCTGTTGAAACGCCGCTGCTCGATCAGGTGAAGGTTCCGGCCGACCTCAGGAAGCTGGCGAAGAGCCAGCTTCGCCAGGTCGCTGACGAGCTGCGCGCTGAGGTCATCGACGCCGTTTCCGTCACCGGCGGGCATCTCGGCTCCGGCCTCGGCGTCGTCGAACTCACCGTCGCCCTTCATTACGTCTTCAACACGCCGGACGACCGCCTCGTCTGGGACGTCGGCCACCAGTGCTATCCGCACAAGGTCATCACCGGCCGGCGCGACCGCATCCGCACGCTGCGCCAGGGCGGCGGGCTTTCGGGTTTCACCAAGCGCTCGGAGAGCGAATACGACCCGTTCGGCGCCGCGCATGCCGCGACCTCGATCTCCGCTGCGCTCGGCTTTGCGCGCGCGCGCGATCATCTCGGCAAGAAGAACCACGCGATCGCCGTCATCGGCGACGGCTCGATGTCCGCCGGCATGGCCTATGAAGGCCTCAACAACGCCGGCTCGCTCGGCACCAAGCTCGTCGTCATCCTCAACGACAACGACATGTCGATCGCGCCGCCGGTCGGGGCGATGAGCGCGTATCTTGCGCGCGCTTCCTCCGGCAAGGTTTACCAGAACATGCGGCGCATCTCGAAGCAGGTGCTGAAGCGCCTGCCCGTGCCGCTCTTCGAAAAGCTCGCGCGCGCGGAGGAATACGGCCGCGGCATGGTGACGGGCGGAACGCTGTTTGAGGAGCTCGGCTTCTACTATGTCGGCCCGATCGACGGGCACAACATGGATCACCTGATCCCGGTGCTTGAAAATGTGCGCGACATGGAGGACGGGCCGGTGCTCGTCCATGTCGTGACGAAAAAGGGCAAGGGCTATGCGCCCGCCGAAGCCGCCGCCGACAAAGGCCACGGCGTCGTCAAATTCGACGTCGTCTCCGGCAAGCAGCACAAGGCGGCGTCGAACGCGCCCGCCTATCAAAAAGTCTTCGCGCAGGCCCTCATCAAGGAAGCGGAGAAAGACCCGAAGATCGTCGGCATCACCGCGGCGATGCCGTCCGGCACCTCGCTCGACCTCTTTGCGCAGGCGTTCCCCGACCGCTGCTACGACGTCGGCATCGCCGAGCAGCACGCGGTCACCTTCGCCGGCGGTCTCGCCGCGGACGGCATGAAGCCGTTCTGCGCGATCTATTCGACCTTCCTGCAACGCGCTTACGACTCCGTCGTTCACGACATCGACCTGCAGAAGCTGCCCGTGCGGTTCCCGATGGACCGCGCGGGTCTCGTCGGCGCGGACGGGGCGACGCATGCGGGTTCCTTCGACATCGCCTATCTCGGCTGCCTGCCGAATATGGTCATCATGGCGTGCTCCGACGAAGCCGAGCTTGTCCACATGACCGCGACCGCAGCCGCCTATGACGAAGGCCCCATCGCCTACCGCTATCCGCGCGGGGAAGGGGTCGGCGTCGACCTGCCGCAGGTCGGCAAGGTGCTGGAGATCGGCAAGGGTAAGATCGTCCGTGAAGGGACGAATGTCGCGATCCTCTCGCTCGGCACGCGCCTTGCTGAAGCGATGAAGGCGGCGGACACGCTCGAAACGCTGGGGCTCTCAGCGACCGTCGCCGATGCGCGCTTCGCAAAGCCGCTCGATCACGACCTCATCCGCCAGCTCGTCCGTAACCACGAAGTGCTGATCACCATTGAGGAAGGATCGCGCGGCGGCTTCGGGGCCTTCGTGCTCCATTACCTTTCGGATGACGGGCTTCTCGACGGCGGCCTCAAGGTCCGCACGATGACCCTGCCCGATATTTATCAGGACCACGACAGCCCAACGAAGATGTACGATCAGGCGCGCCTCAACGCCCCGCACATCGTTGAAACGGTGATGCGCGCGCTCGGCCGCTCGGCGGAGATCATCAAGTTGCGGGGTTAGTCGCCCTTCAGCGCATCCGAAAAAAAGCCGAGCCGTT
>CAZOEB010000056.1:0-15853 GCA_964578685.1 uncultured Caulobacterales bacterium | reverse complement strand
CCGCCGTCGGGCGTCGTCAGGATCAGCGCGCCGGTCTCATCGATCGAAAATCCGGAGACTTTCGCGAGCGTGTCGAAGAATTTCCGCTCCTGGTTCATCAGGGCGGGGGCGCAAGCCTTCAGCGTCGCGGCGGCGCGGCTGAAGGAAAGACCCTCTCCGGTCAATGTGTAGCCGGCGTTGTAATTGTTGCAGGAGCCGCGGCCGCTGACACGACCGTCGTCGCCGAACATCAGGCTGGCGCGCGAATTGTCGATGACGCCGCCGCCGTTGATGTCGTCGACAACCCATTCGCCGCCGACAAGCAGCGACTTCGGATCGCCGCCGCAACCCTTCAGAGTCTTGCCTTCATGAACGACGACGACGCTCGCGGGGTGCGGCATGCCGGTCGCATCATCCGCGCAAGCCTTTTCCTCCCACGTCACCGTCAATTGCTTCTCGGCTGCACGCCACGTGGAGACAGCGCCGTTGACGGACTTCACCGCCGCCGCCTCGATACGGGTCGCGCCGTAATCCGAAACGAGTGTCAGCGTGTCGCCGGCGATTTCTAGCGACCATCCGGGCTCATTGCCGCGCGCTTTCAGAACGCTCATCTTGTCTTCACCCGCCTTCACGCAGTCGCCCAGCGTTTCCCCGCGAACGGAGGCGGCGCCGCCATCGCCTTTCGACCAGAACCAGGTCGATGCGTCGCCTTCGGCTTCGTATTTCGCGCCGGATGCGCTCACGGCCTCTTTCAGAGCGAAATCCTCGCCGTCGACGCGCATCGTCATTTTCTCATCCGCGACGCCGATCATCACCGGCTTTCCGCCGCAGCGATATTTCGTCGTGATCCGTTCGTCGCCGCCGAGCGACGCGCAGCCTGAAGCGGCGAGAACGGCGACGACCAATAGGACGGTCTTGCGTGAAGCGTTGCGCGAAGTCTTGAGCATGACGTCCTCCAAATCAGGCGCGGGCTGCGCGGCGATGTCGGCGACCATCATGTCACCAAAGCAGCGGGACGATGGCGATCTTGCGACATCGTCCCACTCTTCACGCTAGCGCAGGTTTTGATCGACGTGAGCAGGTTTATCTTCCGCTCATCCCCGCGACAGCGGGAATCCAGGGCCGCAAGGGGCTGCACCCTGTGACTCTGGATTCCCGCTGTCGCGGGAATGAGCGGGGAAGGCAAACGAATCGGTTTGGTTGCAACGCACTCTAGCCGCCGTCCGGATTCTTCCGCTTCTCCGCTTCTTCAAGCTCCTTGCGCAGCTTTTCGACGTCCTTCTTGTCGACAAGCGGATCGTCGCGGCGCGTCCAGGAAGGTTCGGCGCCCGTCGCGCCGATATCGACGGCCGTGCCCGCAGGTTCGGGCGCAAGGCCGGTCTTGCCGAGGTCGCCGGCCTGGCCTTTGCGAAAGTCTTCGATATCGGCGTCGCGGGCGCGCTGGTTGGCGGCGCGGGCGAGGTCGTTTCCGTAGCGCACATTGTCGTCGGAGAAGTCGCCCTCCTCGCGCTTCTGGCGAAGGATCGACGCCGCCTTGGAAAAGTCCTCGCCAGAGGCGCCTGGCCGCCAGCCGGAACGAATTTCGGTGCGGCCGGCGCATTCGGCGGCTTTCTCCTTGTCCTTGAACTCTTCGGGACAGAAGATCGCCATCACGCCGGAGGAGCCCGGCTTCGCCGGCGTGTCGCCCTTCGGCAAATCGACTTCAGGCAGCGTGAAGCGGCGGCCGGAGAATACCGGCTCCTCATCGAAAAGGTCATCGCCTGAGGTTTTCGCGGGCTCGGCCTCGCGCGTTTCGGCGACGGGCGCTTGTTCGCGGGATTGTTCTTCGCCCGCCGCGCGTTCCCCGGCGCCTTCTTCCTCTTCTTCTTTTTTCTCGTCGCCCGCATCCTCTTCCGCGCGGGCGTTGCGCGCTTCGGGCTCAACGCTCAGCAAGGGATCGGCTTCGTCCGCCGGCGCCTGTTCGCCCTCGACGACGATATCGCCGGGGCGTTCCTCGACTTCCGGCGCGGCCTCGGGCGCAGGCTCGTCAGGAATGAGCGGCGCGTTCTCGATTTCGACCGGCCGGGTGAAGTCGGGCTCCGGCGTCAGGTCGAGGGGCGGCGGCTCCGCTTCAGGTTGAGGTTCGGGCTCGGGTTCCGGTTCAGGCTCGGCCGCCTTTTCAGGCTCCGGGATCGGCTGGGGTTCGGGTTCGGGGAGAACTTCCGGCTCCGGCACCGGCTCAGGTTCAGGCTCGGGCTTGGGCGCGACCTCCGGATCGCGGAGATCGGGAACCGGCGCCGGCGGCAAATCGACATAGACGACGGAGATCGACTCCGCGGGCTTGTTCGGCACGAAGATGTGGACGCGCCCATAGACGGCGAGCAGCGCCAGCATCGCCGCATTGAGAAGAAGCGAGCCGATCAGCGATGCGCGCCGGCGGCGCTGCGGCGTCGCGGCAAGGTCCGCCGCAATGCGGGCGATGTCGCGATCGGCGCGTTCAAGTTCGCGCGTGAGGCTCTCGGGGAGCGCACGCTCGACAACGCTCTTGGCGCGCGGCGGAAAGGGAAGCCGCGCGCCGCGCTCAAACGCAACATCGACGAAGTCGTCGGGCGCGAGCGGTCGCGGCGCTGCAATCTCGCCGATATCGCCCGGCCGCTCGTCTGTCAGGGTGTCTGTCGGCATTGATCCTGAAAGGCGCGACGCCTAAACGCGAAGGGATACCGGGAGTTCGAGATTGTGAAGGTCCTGCTGGTCGGCGGCGGCGGTCGCGAACATGCGCTGGGATGGAAAATCGCGCAAAGCCCGCTTCTGACGCGCCTCTATCTAGCGCCCGGCAATCCGGGGCTCAATCGCTGCGGCGAGCCGATCGGGATTGCAGCCGATGACCTTGACGCGATTGTGGCGGCGGCCGTCGGGCGGCGGGTCGACCTTGTCGTCGTCGGGCCTGAGGCCCCGCTCGCCGCAGGCCTCGCCGATCGTCTCGCCAACCATGCGATTCTCTGCTTCGGACCGACCGCCGCGGGGGCGCGACTTGAATCCTCCAAAGCCTTCATGAAGGAGGTCGCCGCGGCCGCCGGCGTCCCGACCGCGGCGTTCGGCCGCTTCCGCGACGTCGCCGGCGCCAAGGCGCATTTGCGCCGAATCGCCCCGCCCTATGTCGTCAAGGCGGACGGGCTCGCCAGCGGCAAAGGCGTCATCATCGCCGAGACGCTCGCCGAGGCGGACGCCGCGGTTGAACATCTCCTCGGCGGCGCGCTCGGGCCCGCCGGCGCCGAAATCGTGATCGAGGAGTTTCTCGGCGGCGAGGAGGCGAGCTTCTTCGTCATCACCGACGGGGAGCGCGCGCTGCCGCTCATCGCCGCGCAGGACCACAAGCGCGCCTTCGACGGCGACAAGGGGCCGAACACCGGCGGCATGGGCGCCTACGCCCCGGCGCCCGCCTTCACCGAAACCATCCTTACCGAGACGATGACGCGCATCATCGAACCGACGCTCGCCGAAATGCGCCGGCGCGGGACGCCCTATCGCGGGGTTCTCTTCGCCGGGCTGATGATCACGGCGGAGGGGCCGAAGCTCATCGAGTTCAATGCGCGCTTCGGCGATCCGGAATGTCAGGCGCTGATGCGGCTCCTGAAAACGGACCTTCTGCCGGTTCTCCACGACGCCGCGACCGGCGCCCTCAAGGCGCGCGCGCTCGACTGGTCGGCGGACGCGAGCGCTGTCGTCGTGATGGCGGCCAAGGGCTATCCGGGACCTTACGAGAAAGGCTCGCCGATCCGCGGCCTTGATGCGGCTGAGCGCTGCGAAGGCGTCGTCGTCTTTCACGCCGGAACGGCCGGCGACGCCGCAGCGCCCGTCGCCGCCGGCGGGCGCGTTCTCAACGTCACGGCCACGGGTCACACCATTCGCGACGCGGTCGAGCGCGCGTATAAAGGCGTCGCCGAAATCGACTGGCCGGATGGCTTTTACCGGCGCGATATCGGCTGGCGCGCCTTGAAGGCGCTTTTGTAGGCAGTACTCATGAAATCTGTTGAGCGTTGGAAGAAGGAAGCAAAAACGCTGGTGTCGGGCGGGCGGCGCATCGCTTACTGGACGACCGAGGAACGCAACGAAGCAAAGCCGCTTCTGCTCCTCATTCACGGCTATCCGACGTCTTCGTGGGACTGGTCGTTCATGTGGGACGGCCTCAAAAGCCATTTCCGCTTGGCGGCGATGGACATGCCGGGCTTCGGCCTTTCCGAAAAACCGCGCGACATCGCCTATTCGATCGCCATGCAGGCCGATTACCAGGAAGCGCTGCTCGCCCATCTCGGCACCGGCTCGGCGCATGTGTTCACGCATGATTACGGCAACACGGTCGGGCAGGAACTCCTTGCGCGCCAGAACGAGGGCTCGCTGAGCTTCATCATCCAGTCGATGACGTTCCTCAACGGCGGTCTCTTCCCCGAACAGCACCGCGCGCGGCCGATCCAGAAGCTGGGGCTGACGCCGCTGGGCTTTCTGATCGGCCTCTTGCTGACGAAGGAAAAGCTCCGCCGGACCTTCGACGAAGTCTACGGCCCGGCGACGAAGGCCTCCGACGCGGAGATCGCCGCGCACTGGACGATGATCAACGCGAACGGCGGCAGGCGGGTTCTTCACCGGCTCTTGTCCTATATCCCGCAGCGGCGCGCCAATCGCGAGCGCTGGGTCGGCACGCTGATATCCTCGCGCGTGCCGATGCGGCTTATCGACGGCGGCGCCGATCCCGTCTCCGGCGCGCATCTTTATCATTATTACAGGGAGCAGGTTCCGAATGCGGACGCGGTGCTGCTCGAAGACATCGGCCATTATCCGCATACGGAGGCGCCGGACCGGGTGCTCGCCGCCTTCCTTGAGTTCCACCGCAAGCTGAAAACGGTCGATGCATGAAGGCCTTTCTCGCGATTTTCTTTTCCGTGTTCTTCGCCGAGCTCGGCGACAAGACGCAGCTGGCGACGATGCTGTTCGCCGCGGACGGACGCACGTCGCATCTGACGGTGTTTTTCGCGGCGGCCTTTGCGCTGATCGCCGCGACGGCGCTCGCCGTTCTTCTCGGCGCGGCGGCGGAGCGATGGCTCGGCTTCCTGCCGCTGAAGCTGATCGCCGGCGCCGGCTTTCTCATCATCGGCGGCTATCTCGTCTTCGAACATTTCGCCAAAGCCTGAAGGGGGACGCATGAGCGCAGCCGGCAAGGAGTTTACGGGCGTCACCGCGACGCCGGAGCGGCTGAAATTCGACGAGGCGGCGCTCGATCGCTACATGGCGGCCAATGTCGAGGGCTACAAAGGCCCGCTGACGGTCGAAAAGTTCAAGGGCGGACAGTCGAACCCGACCTATCTGCTCTCGACGCCCGCGCGGAAATACGTGCTGCGAAGGAAGCCGCCGGGAAAGCTTCTCCCCTCCGCGCATGCGGTCGAGCGCGAATATCGCGTAATGGCGGCGCTGGGGCCGCTCGGCTTTCCCGTGCCGAAGACCTTCGCCAATTGCGAGGACGACAGCGTCATCGGCACCGCGTTCTTCATCATGGATTTCGTCGACGGACGCATCTTCTGGGATGCGAGCCTGCCTGACGTCGATCCCGCCGGCCGGCGCGCGCTCTTCATGGAGCTGGTCGACACCATGGCGGCGCTCCACACCATCGACTTTCGCGCCGCAGGGCTTGAGGATTTCGGCAAGCCCGGAAACTACTTCGCGCGCCAAATCGACCGTTGGGGGAAGCAATACGCCGCGGCGAAGACCGCCGACATCGCCGCGATGGACCGCCTGATCGAGTGGCTGCCCGCGAACATTCCCGCCGATGATGCGACGACGATCGTGCATGGCGATTTCCGGTTCGACAACGTGATCTTCGACAGGACGGCGCCGAAGGCGCGCGCCGTGCTCGACTGGGAATTGTCGACGCTCGGCCACCCGCTCGCCGACTTCACCTATTTCCTGATGGTCTGGCATTTCCCGCCGACGATCCGCGGCGGCCTTGCCGGCCTTGATCTCGACGCGCTCGGCATTCCCTCGCTAGACGAGGCGGCCAAGCGCTATTGCGCGAAGACGGGGCGCGAAACGCTCGCCGATTTCGACTTTTGCATCGCCTACAACATGTTCCGCCTCGCCTCGATCGCGCAGGGCGTCTACGCGCGCGCGCTTGCCGGCAACGCATCCTCGCCCGAAGGCGTCAAGATGGGCGAAAGCGTCGCCCCGCTCGCCGCGATGGCGTGGCGCTATGCGGAGAAAGCGGGCGCACGGTGAGCGGCGGCTGAAAATCCCTCACCCCGGGGCGATGCGAAGCATCGAACCCGGGGTCCATCTTCGGCCGTAGGGGAAAGGTGGACCCCGGATCGGCTTCGCCGTCCGGGGTGACGGGCTCTAAAATCCGAGAAGGATTTCACCTTACTGAATTCCCCTCCGCCCCCACTCCCGGCGGAAGCCTGAACTTCGGCGCTTCATTGTCTTCGACGACCGCGTTCTGAAACGGCACGCGCACTTCGATCGCGGGCGGATGCAGCACTGGCGCGACCGCGACGAGCGTGTTTTCGCGGATCGTCACGCCTGCGCCGTTCTGCACGAAGATTCCCTGCCCCATCGACTGTTCGATGCGGTTGCCTTCGATGAGAATGTCGCGTGAGGCGATTTCGGGCGTCTTGATGAAGACGCCTTGCGTCGGCCCGCCCGCGCCCCGGCGGATGACATTGCCGCGAATGACGATGCGTTCATTGGCGCGGGGCGCGCCGCGCGACCACAGCTGGATCGCGTCCGGGTGCCATTTGACGGCATCGGCCGGGGTGAAATCCGAGAAGGTGTTCAGGGCGACGGTGAGGTCGCGCGCGCCGCGCGCCGCGACGCCGTCAGAGCCGATCCGCGTGAAGGCGTTTCTTTCAATGGCGACGTCGTCGCTGTCATAAATGACCGCCCCGCGGAAGACGTCCGTGAAGCGCGAGCCCGTCACGGTCACGCGCCGGCTGTCTCGGATGATAAGCCCCGTCGCGTCGTCGCCCGGCGCGCTGTTTTCGGCGGACGCGATGCGCAGTCCCTCAAGGCGAATGTCAGCGGAGCGCCTGATCTCGATGGCGCGGTCCGACAGCGGATTGGTTGCGGCCCCGTGAATGACCGCCAATCCTTCAAGCGTCACGCCCTCGGCGTCGCGCAGGAAGATCGACCGGAAGACCGGCGGCGCCGAGGCTTCCGCCGCGGCGATCGTCACCATCCCGGAGTCCCGTCGCGGTCCGATGACAAGGTCGCCATAGGTTCCGGGCGCCAAAAGAACACGGTCGCCGGGCGCTGCACGCGCCAGCGCCGCATCAAGCGTACGGGCGTCGTCGGCGGAGAAATCGGCGGCCTCAGCCGCCCCTGCGAACGCCAGCGCCGTCATGAGAGAGATCGCCTTCATGCCGCGCAAGGCTCGCAAAGCCGGCGCCGCCCTTCAAATCGAATTGCCGGATGCGCATGAGACTTGCATTAACCAAGGCGGGTGGCGCGGCGCGCGGAACTTACCTAATGAGAGCCGCGAGCCGGAGCGTATCGGGGGTTGGTGATGAAAATCTTGGTGACGGGCGGGGCGGGCTTTATCGGGTCGGCGGTCATTCGCCGCGCGCTCGACAAGGGGCTGAGCGTCGTCAATGTCGACAAGCTCACCTACGCCGCCAATCTCGACAATCTCGCCGGCTATGACGGGCGCGCGGGCTACGCCTTCGTGCAGGCCGACATCTGCGACGGCGCCGCCATGCGCGCCGCGCTTGAAACGCACCGGCCCGAGGCGATCATGCACCTCGCAGCCGAAAGCCATGTCGATCGTTCGATCGACGGCCCCGGCGCCTTCATCGAGACGAACATCGTCGGCACTTTCGCGCTGCTGCAGGAAGCGCGGCGTTATTTCGAAGGGCTCGCCGGCGCGGCGAAAGACCGCTTCCGTTTCCATCACGTCTCAACCGATGAAGTCTACGGAACTTTGGGCGCGACGGGCCTCTTCACCGAGGAAACGCCCTATGCGCCGAACTCGCCCTATTCGGCGTCGAAAGCCTCGTCCGACTTTCTCGTGCGCGCCTGGCACGAGACCTTCAAGCTGCCGGTCGTGACCAGCAATTGCTCGAACAATTACGGGCCGTTCCAGTTTCCGGAAAAACTCATCCCCGTCGTCGTCATCGCCGCGCTCGAAGGCCGCCCGATCCCCGTCTACGGCAAGGGGGAGAACGTGCGCGACTGGCTCTATGTCGAGGACCACGCCGAGGCGCTGTTGACGGTGCTTGAAAAGGGTCGGCTCGGAGAGACTTACAATATCGGCGGCTGGAACGAACGGCGCAACATCGACCTCGTCCAGATGATCTGCACACTGATGGATGAGCTGAAGCCGCGCAATCACGCCCATGCCGAACTGATCGAATATGTGACCGACCGGCCGGGCCACGACCTGCGCTACGCCATCGACGCGACCAAAATCAGCCGCGAACTCGGCTGGAAGCCTTCCGTCACCATCGAGGAAGGCATGCGCCGCACCGTCGAGTGGTATCTCGCCAATCGTCCGTGGTGGGAGAAATTGCGGGCGGGCGGGCGGCTCGGCCTCGGCAAGAAATAGCGCCTTACCGCCGGGCGCCGGCGCGCATCCGGTAATAGCGGGCCGCGACGATCGGCGCGGCGATGAGAGGGTGGCGGCGCTCCCACGGTTTGACGCCGACATCGACGCCGGCGTGGCGCTTCACTTTCCATGCGATGTAATCGAGGCCGCCCTCGAAGGTCGCCGTCGCCTTCAAGAGGCGCGCGACCGAGAGGAACCCGCCCTGCACGGCGCGCAGGCGCCAGGCTGCGCCCGCGCCTTTCTCGCCCTCGCCCTCCGGCATGGCGAGCATCGCAAGGCGCTCCGGCCATTCGCCATAGGCGTCGATGAGCTTCGCCGCCCGCCCGCCGCCTTCGGCGCGCAGCTCCGCGCGGTAGGAGGCGTTCATGCCGGCGAGCCAGACCGTGCGCCAATCGGCGCCCGCAGGCGCAAGTCCCTTCGCGCGGGCGAGGAACGTCTCCGCCGCGGTCGCGAGCGCCTCGATCATGCGCGGGCGAAGCGCCGGCGGGCAGGCGACGAGCCGCATGGGCTGGGCGAAGCGCGCCCAGAAATAAGAGTGAAAGGTCCTTGTACTGACGAGTCTTTCAAACGCGTCCGCGGAAAGCAGCGCGTATTTTGCGCGCAGGCGCCCCAGGGGCGTTTCCGCTTCGACGTAATAGACGTTGGGCGGCAGTGCGCGCGCTGCAAAGCGTTCGACGACGCCGTCGATCGCGCGCTCATAGTCAGGAGCGATGACGTAATAGTCGAAAAGGATCTCCGTCGGGTCCTCATGCGCGCTGACGCTGATGCCGGAGCCGTAGAGAAAGACCGCTGCGCCGGAATAGCGCTCGGTCAGCGCCTGAGCGACCGCTTTCGCCGGTTCGGGCGCCGGCCGGCTGAGCACGCTGTCGATATAGCTGAGTAATCCCGCGCGCCGCTCAGGTGAGGAAGCCGGCGTCATGCGTCGTTTCAATCGACATGCGCTCTCCGGCGCCGACTTCGAAAAATTCGCCGTCGAAAACGACCGTGCCCGAAAAGTCGGCGTCAAGCGCATTGGTGCGCCAGCTTTCGAGCCCCGCTTCGCGGAACCAGGGGCGCGACTTGCCGCGCAGCACCGTCGGCGCCGCCGACAGGATGCGCTGGGCCGGAAAGCCGATCGTCGTGACCGCGAGACCGCCCTCGCCGTCGCCCCAGAACGGATAAACGCCGAGCACCAGCGTTTTCAGGGTCGTCATCAGCGCCATGGTGAGCGGCTGCGGCCCGTCAAAGGGGGCGTTTTCCGAACGCAGCTCCGCGTTGAGCGGCGGCGTCGTCGGCTTTTCGCCGAAGGCGGTGTTGAGGATCGCGCCGCCGATCGTCAGGCCCATGGCGAGCGATCGCTTCGCGCCCTTCGCCTGAATCTCCGAGCGGCTGAACTTGACCGCCGTCGTGAAAAACCCGGCGCCGAGGAAGAAACCATAAACGGGCTCTCGGTCGCCGATGCGCATCCCCATCAGCGGGCGGCGCATGCGTTTCACGTCGCCGCGCGTGCGCCGGAACAAGAAGCGGTCGAGCGAATCGATCGGCGATCCCTGCAGGCCGCAATCGGCCGCGATGACGTTCGTCATGCCGCACGGCACGGCGACATAGTCCGGGGACTGATCGAACCGGCGGCGGTTGATCGCGTCCGTCACGGCCGCCTGGATCGTGCCGTCGCCGCCCGCGACGACGAGCGTGTCGACGCGGGCGCGGTTGAAATCGGCGAGCGTGCGGTCGAGACCTTCGATGCCGTTGAGGACGCTTGCGCGCACCGTCGGAAACTGTTTCGCGACATGCACAAGGTCGTCCAGGATCGACTGAACGCGACTGGAACGGTCGTTGATTATCAAGCCGATCGCTGTCAAAACTTGGGCCTCTGTCAAAGTCGGGGAAACCGGGAAAAACGAATCGACCACGCCCCGACCTGGAGGCGCTGCGCCTTCGATCCGCCCGCGGCAGCCCCAGCCGCTACGTCACAGAATTGCAATCTAGGATACATGGAAACGTCATAAAAGAGCCGTTAGCGCGCACGATGTCCTTCAATTTATTTCGCCCTACCGCAGGAAGGCGCGCCTGATGCGCCTTGCTCACCTGACCGACCTGCATTTTGCGATTGAGACGCCGCCCCGGGCCCGCGATCTCCTGTCAAAGCGCCTGCTCGGATACCTCTCATGGCTGCGGTCGCGCCGGTTCTGGCACGGGGCCGAGGCGCTGGGCGCGATTTTCGCGGACTGCCGTTCGGCGCGCCCGGACCTCGCGGTCATCACCGGGGATGCAACGAATGTCGCCCTCGCCTCGGAATTCGAGGCGGCGGCGCGCGGCCTCAGCGCCGCGTTCACCGGCGACGACGCGGTGTTCACCCCCGGCAACCACGACACCTTTGTCGCGTCGCCATGGGAAGGCGGTCTCGGCCGGCTCGCCTTTCTGATGCGCGGCGAACGCATTGGCGAGGCGGGCGCGCGCGAAGCGACCGGACCGGAGGATTTTCCCTTCGTCCGCCGGAAGCGGGACGTTGCGGTCATCCTCGTCAATTCCGCGCCGACGACGGCGCCGGGCCTTGCAACCGGGCGGATCGGGCCTGACCAGATGGAGCGGCTGCGGGCCGAACTGATTGAAGTCGGCGCGCGCGGCGAGGCGCGCGTCCTCGCCCTGCACCATCCCGTGACCGCGGGCGCGGTGTCATGCCGCAAGGCGCTGGGCGACGCGCCGGCCTTGCGCGCTCTGATTGCTGAAACGGGGGTCGAGCTCATCCTCCACGGGCACATGCATCACTCTCACTGGGCGATGATCGATACGCCTGCAGGTCCTCGCCCGGTTGTCGGCGGCGGCTCTGCTTCGCACCGGGCTGCGCATGGCGACTACCGCCCCGCGCGCTACAACCTCTTCGACATCACCCGAAGCGGCGCCGGCTGGCGCATCGATGTCGAGGTGCGCGAGCTTGACCCGGCGAGCGGGCGCGTCGAAACGGCCGGTCGCCGCCGCCTTTTGTGAACCGATGACGTCGCAGCCCATGACCGTCACTGTCGCCGCCGCCGACCTCAAGATCGACGCCCTCGTCCTCGCCGGGCGGCGCGAGGGCGAAATCGACCCGCTGGCCGGCGTTGAAAATGTTCCGCACAAGGCGCTGCTCGTCGCCGGCGGCAAGCCGCTCATCCGACGCGTCATCGAGGCGTTGAAATCGTCGGGCCGCATCGACCGCATCGCCATCGCGGCGCCCGAAGATGTGCGCAGCGCAATCGGCGCAGCGCTCGCCGGCGTCGACGGATGGTCGTTCCGGGACACCGCCGGTTCGCCCGCCTCCTCAGCGCTTGCGGCGATGGAAGAAGCGCCCGAGGGCCGCGCGCTGCTCGTCACCACCTGCGATCATGCGCTGCTTTCGGCGGCGATGGTGCGCGCCTTTCTCGACGAGGCGCGGAAGTCCGCCGCCGCCGCGGCTTGCGTCGAACGGACGATTTATGAAGCGCGCTTCCCGGGCTCGAAGCGCACCTTCATCAAGCTCAAGGACTTCAGCTTTTCGGGCGCCAATCTCTTCTGGTTCGCCGGCGCGCGCGCCAAGGGGCTCGCCGATTTCTGGCGCGGGCTCGAATCTGATCGCAAAAACCCGCTGGCGATGGCGCGCAGGGTCGGCGTCTTCACCGCGCTTTCCTACCTTGCGGGCTCGATGACGAAGGCGGGGCTCGAAGAGACGATCCGCAAGCGGACGAAAGTCGGGGTGCGGCTCGTCCCCCTCTCCGCCGCCGAAGCGGCGATCGACGTCGACAAGCCGCAGGACCTCGAACTGGTGCGAAAGATCCTCGCTCTGGAATAGTCACCGCCGCGCTCGGAAAAACGCCTTCAGCAGCGCGGCCGATTCCTCCGCATAGGGACCTTTGACGATTTCGGGCCGCCAGTGACAGGTCGATTGTTCGAAAAATTTCGGCCCGTGGAAGACGGCGCCGCCCTTCGCGTCTTCCGCCCCTATGACGAGGCGGGCGATGCGAGCATGGCTGATCGCCCCGGCGCACATCGCGCAAGGCTCAAGCGTCACATAGAGCGTGACGCCGGTGAGGCGGTAGTTGCCGAGCTTCAGCGCCGCTTCGCGCAGGGCGCGGATTTCGGCATGCGCCGTCGGATCATGCGTCGACACCGGCGCATTGCCTGCAGCGGCGAGAAAAGCGCCGTCTGCGCCGACGATGACGGCGCCGACCGGCGCCTCGCCGGCCTCAGCGGCGGCGCGCGCTTCTTCAAGCGCGCGGGCCATCATGTCCTGATCGGCGGAACGGTTCATCGCCGGCTTTTTAGGCCGCGCAGGCGTTCTCCGCCAGCGCCGGCTTCTCCGCGAGGCAGAACGCCGTCACGCCCGCCACTTTGTTGAAAGGGAACAGCGCGGCGCGTTCGAGGTCATGGATGGCGACGAGCGAACGGTTGAGCCAGCCGGGCGCGGCCTTCAGCGCGCTGGCGGTCGCTTCCTTCTCGCCCTTCAGCGCGCGGTCGGCGATGCGCAGCGCCGCGACGGCTGGAAAAAGCGCGCCGAAGAAATAGCGCATCGAGAGCGGTTTGAGGCCCGCCGCCGTGACGGTCTTTTCAAGCGCGTCGAGCGTGTAGCGCCGGCGATGGTCGAGAAACTCGTCATGCGAGGACCACAGGAAGTTGAACGCCGGAACCGAGATGACGAAGCGAGCGCCCGCCGGCGCCATCCGCGCATATTCGGCGACGAGCGCGACATCGTCGTCGACATGCTCGATGACGTCGATCATGAGAACGAGGCTTGCGTCGGTCTCCTGGACGGCGCGCACGTAAGAGATGCGCGCGCTGGAAGCGGTCCGCATTTGCGCCTCGGTGTAATTCGGATCGACGCAGGTCGCGCGCTCCGCGATCCCTTCCGCCGTCAGCATCCGCGAAAAGACGCCGGAACCGGCGCCGACATCGAGGACGCGAGGGAAATGCGCCTCGCCGATCAGGGAGCGGATCGCCCGCCCTTTCGAGATGTAATACCAGTGCGAGGCGGGGTCGCCGCCGATCAAGCGTTCCTCTTTGAGATCCATACCCTCTACTCGACAAATCGCGCCGCGCCGGAGCATATGACGCGCTTCTGTTAAGGACGGATTAACCATGACGGCCCCGAAAAGCGCGCCGGCGCCGAAAGACAGCGAAGGCGAACGCATCGCGAAATACCTCGCGCGCGCCGGCGTCGCATCGCGCCGCGAAGCCGAAAAGCTCATCGAACAGGGGATCGTCACCGTCGACGGGAAAACCCTCACGACGCCCGCCTTCAAGGTGCTGCCCGGCATGGACGTCCGTGTCGACGGGACGCGCGTCAAATCGAAAGAGCCGCCGCGCCTCTGGCGTTATCACAAGCCCTCGGGCCTCGTGACGACGCACAAGGACCCGCAGGGGCGCCCGACCGTGTTCGATGCGGTCGCGGACCGCCTGCCGCGCGTCGTCTCCGTCGGGCGGCTCGACCTGACGACGGAGGGATTGCTCCTCCTCACCAATGACGGCGCGCTCGCGCGCCAGCTGGAGCTTCCCGCGAACGCCTGGGTGCGCCGCTATCGCATCCGCGCTTACGGCGCGATCGATCAGGCCCGTCTCGACGCGCTGAAGGACGGCGTTGAAATCGACGGCGTCCGCTACAAGCCGATCCGTGCAACGCTCGATCAGGTGAAGGGCGGCAATGTCTGGATCACCGCGTCAATCACCGAGGGCAAGAACCGCGAAATCCGCAAGGTGATGGATCATCTGGGGCTGAAGGTGAACCGCCTCATCCGCACCGCGTTCGGTCCGTTCCAGCTCGGCGGACTGCCCGACGGCGCCGTCGAGGAGGTGCCCGCAAAGCAGCTGAAAGAGCAATTGGGGCCAAAGACCTGCGAGGCGCTGGGCCTATGAGCGACATCGTCAGTCTGAACCGTATACGGAAGAAAAAGGCGGCGGCCGAAAAGGAGCGACGCAGCGAACAAAATCGCGCGAAGTTCGGGCGCACCAAAGCGGAGAAGGCGCGCGCAAAGGCGGAGAAGAAACGCGCCGCAACGCTGCTCGATGGGGCGAAGCGCGATGCGTGAGGGGCGCTCGGCTCAGGAGGCCCGGAGAGAATCCGTCACCCCGGGGCGCGACGAAGTCGCGAACCCGGGGTCCATCTTCCGTCATTCATTGTCTTCCACGCCGACAGCTCAGGAGGTGGACCCCGGATCGGCTTCGCCGTCCGGGGTGACGAGAATCAGATAATGCGCATCATCGGTGGAACCTTTTCCGGGCGCGCGCTCGTTGCGCCGAAAGGGCGCGAGACGCGCCCGACCGCCGATCGCGTGCGCGAATCCGTCTTCAACATCCTCGCGCATCGTGAGGGGTTCGCCTTTGAAGGCGCGCGCGTCATCGATCTCTTCGCAGGATCGGGCGCGCTCGGCCTTGAGGCGATGTCGCGCGGCGCGGCGTTCTGCCTTTTCGTCGAGACGGACGCCGCGGCGCGCGGCGCCGTTCGCGACAATGTCGAGGCGCTGGGGCTCTTCGGCGCGACCCGTGTCCACCGGCGCGGCGCCGACGCGCTCGGCGAAAAGCCGGCGGGCGTCGGCGGGCCCTTCACGCTCGCCTTCCTCGATCCCCCCTATGGCAAGGACCTCTGCGCGCCGGCCCTCGCCGCCTTGAAGAAAGGAGGCTGGCTCGCCCCAGGCGCACTCGCGGTCGTCGAACAGGGCAAGGACGAAACGCCGGTCGCGGCGGAAGGCTTCACCGAAGAGGACCGCCGCACCTATGGCGCGGCGCAGGTTGGGTTCTTTCGATTCGCCTGAGCCCTCTTTTAGCGAAATCATGGTTAAAATCCCACGAATTGGTCAGCTCGGGGCGCTGCGACCGCAAGTCTCAGGTTAATTCCCACATTCTTCTTGACTTTCGGCGTGGGAAGCGGCATGATTTGCGCTTAGAATGTGGGAAATCGCCCAATGACGTCAATCGCCGACCTGATGGAACGCGCCGAGCGGCTTGCGGAGCGCGAGAACCTTTCGCTCTCGACCATCTCCCGCAAGCTCCTCAATGACGGAAAAGGCCTGTCGCGCCTCAAGGCCGGCGGGCAACTGACGGTGCGGACGCTCGATGCCGCCTTCGAGCGGCTCAGGGAACTGGAGCGCGGCAAGTCCGTTGAGCGCGCGAGCGGCCCCGTCCCCGGCATGGAGCGCAAATTCGTCGCCGCGCCGGCCTTTGACAGCGCCGAGCGGTCGGGCGGGCGAAAAGGCGCCGATCGCGGCGCCCTCGACATGTCGCATCTCGACCGGCTTGAGGCGGAAGCGATCCACATCATGCGCGAGGTCGCGGCCGAGGCCGAAAACCCCGTGATGCTCTATTCGGTCGGCAAGGACTCCTCGGTCA
>CAZOEB010000055.1:3776-19036 GCA_964578685.1 uncultured Caulobacterales bacterium | reverse complement strand
GTCGCTTCGCTCGCCGAGAGGTGCGACCATTCGGGGAGCTCGTAGCCTTGCAGCGCCGGATAATCATGCCAGCTGACGCCGACGCTGTCCGTCTCTTTCACCAGCCGATCCCAGAAACGCTCGCGCGGGAAGCCCATGTCTTCCACCGGCGTGTAGCCGCCGGCGTAAGGCATCCGGATGAACACGACATCGCCGCCGCGCGCCCGGATCTTGTCGACGTTCGCCCTCACCTCCGCGATCACGGCGTTGATCGCTTCATCCGGCATTTGCGGCCGCTTGCCGTCCGGTCCCGGCGGCGGGGCGTTGCGCTCGATGCCGATCGCCCATTGATCCGTCGCTTCCTTGCGATAGCGCTCGTCTTCCTCGACACGCCGCCACAGACGCGTGTCGCGATCCGGCCCCGAAACGGAAAGTTTTCTCGGGTCGAAGCGCGCCTGCATTCCGTCGCGGAGGGGAAACGGCCAGATCGCGACCTGCCGCTTCGGCCGCGACTGCTCGTCGATGAAGGCGAGATGGCGCTCCAACGCCTTCGTCATCGCATGGTCGACGCGCTGCGCGGGCGTTTCATCACGCTTGTAGCTGAGGACGCTGGCGCGCAAGCCGCCGTCGGTCGAGAAAAACAGCGGCGCCGTTACGCCGACGACCACAGTCCCGCGGAACGCCTCGTCGTCGGCGAGATCCTTCAGGAAGATGCGCGGGCTCGTGCCTTCCAACGCAAGCTGCACCGGACGCACCCCGGAAAGCTCTTCCCAGGCATCAAGGTCCGCACCAAAGAAAATGCGCGATGAACCGATGATGACCGTAGCGTCGCCCGTCGCATTGCGACGCGTCTCCGACCAAAGCGCCTTCGTATTGTTATAGTCGCCCGCGTCGAGCCCCTTGCCTCGCCAGAAGACCTCATAGCCGGCGGTGAGCGCGGCGGTCGCCGCGATGACGCCGATCGTCAACGACCGCCACGGTCTTTCGGGCGTCTCGCGCTCAACGTGCTCAGCATCAAAGAAAGAGAGTTTCGGCATGAGCGGGCGTCCCTAAAACTGGAAGTAGATGAACGCGCTGTCCGAGCCCTGCGTGATCACGAGCATGAACAGCATGAAGGTCAGCGCCAGTCCGATGACCGCGGCGGGCGTTTTCTCGACGACCGCTTCCATCGACGTGTCGCGCATCCGCCAGTGCGTGAAGACCATGCCGCCGATGACGATCGCCGCCGGAATGATTTCGTTCAGATAAAGAACCTTCTTCGGCTCCGGCGCGACCGCGAACATTGATGCGAGATAAAGGGACGCCGCGCCGAAATCCTGCGCCCGGAAGAAGACCCATGTGATGTTTACGAGGAAATAGGTCAGGAACGCCATTGCGGCCTTGAACCACAGCGATTTGAACCAGTCCTGCGCAGGGATCGCCTCCCGCAGGAAGCGCTCCACGGCGAGATAAAGGCCGTGCAGGCCGCCCCAGACGACAAACGTCCAGCTCGCCCCATGCCAGAGGCCTCCGAGCAGCATGGTTATCATCAGATTGATATAAGTCCGTATGCGGCCTTTCTGGTTGCCGCCGAGCGGAATGTAGAGGTAATCGCGCAGCCACGTGGACAGCGAGATATGCCAGCGCCGCCAGAAGTCTGAAAAGCCGATTGCCGCATACGGAAAATTGAAGTTGTTCGGCAGATGGAACCCGAGGCAGAGGGCGGTTCCGATCGCCGTCGTCGAGTAGCCGGAAAAGTCGAAGAAGATCTGCCCGGAAAAAGCGAGCACGCCGGTCCAGGCGTCAAGCGGCGCAAGCGCCCCCTTCTCGCCGAAGGCGGCGTCCGCGGCCGGCGCAAGAAAGCTGTCGGCGAGCACGACTTTCTCAAAAAGACCGATGAGGATGAGCGCCGCGCCCCAGTAGAACTGCTGGCGCGCCGCCTGCTTCGGCTCGGCGAATTGAGGCACAAGCTGCGAGGGCCGCACGATCGGGCCGGCGACGAGTTGCGGGAAAAAGGTGACGAAGAGCGAAAAGTCGAGCAGCGACTTCGTCGGCGCGGCCCGGCGCAAAAACACGTCGAGCGAATAAGCCATGGTCTGGAACGTGTAGAACGAAATGCCGACGGGAAGAACGATGTTCCACTCGGGCGCCTGGTAGGCGACGCCGAGAGACGCCATCAGGGCCGTGAAATTTTGCAGCAGGAACTCGCCATATTTGAAGTAGCCGAGAATGCCGAGATTGGTCGCGAGCGACAGGATGAGAAACCCGCGCCGCGCGCCCTCCGACTTCGCCGCATGGATCAAGCGCGCCGCCTGCCAGTCGACCGCCGTCGACAACAGCAAGAGGAGTACGAAGGGCGGGCTCCATGCGCCATAGAAGATGTAACTGGCGATCAGCAGGTTGAACTTCTTCACCCGCCACGAAAGCGGCGCATGATGCAGCGCCACGACGATCGCGAAGAACACGATGAAAGTCAGCGAATTGAAAAGCATGGCGCCCCCGCGCTGCGTTTTAACTGGTTTTACAGCGACGAAGCCTCTCGATGCTCATGCATCAGGCCGCCGTCAAAATTCAGATGATGATGCCGCCCGTCACGCCGAACGCCGGGGCGCTCCCCTGCGCCCGGGGCCTTAAAGGACTTCTATTTTTTTCTGGCCGGCAAGATGCGCTGCGTCGGAAAAAGAGGCAACCGTCCCCGCCATGTCGCCCCGCTCTTGCTGAAAAAAGCGATTGGCTAAAGCCTATACCCCGGCGTCGATAGCGACAGCGCCTTTTCCTCCTCGTCCATTTCCGCTTCGATTCCGCCGAAAAGCGGCGTCGAGAGATAGCGTTCGCCCGTGTCAGGAAGCATCGCGAGGATTGTTGCGCCCTTTTCGGCGCCCTGAGCGACTTCCATGGCGGTTGCGAAGGTCGCGCCCGAGGAAATGCCGACAAAGACGCCTTCCTGTTGCGCGAGGGCCTTCGACCATTTCACGCCGTCGGCGCCGGTCACCTTCATCACACGGTCGATGACGCCCTTGTCGATCGCCTCCTGCGAGACGAGCGGAATGAAGTCGGGCGTCCAGCCCTGGATCGGGTGCGGCGTCCACGCAGGATGGCTGCCGGCGGCGGAGCCGTCCGCGTGCCGGTCCTGCGCGCGCCCGTCGGAGAAGAGCGCGGCGACATCGGGCTCCGAGACGATGATCCTTGTTTCAGGACGCTCGCGCTTCAGGACGCGCGCGACGCCCGACAGCGTGCCGCCGGTGCCGTAGCCCGTCACCCAGTAGTCAAGGCGCTCGCCTTTGAAGTCGTCAATGATCTCGCGCGCGGTCGTTCGTTCATGAATGTCCGGGTTCGCCGGATTTTCAAATTGGCGCGTCATGAACCAGCCGTTCTTGTCAGCGAGCTCTTTCGCCTTCGCGACCATGCCGGTGCCGCGCTCTTTCGCCGGCGTCAGCACGACTTTCGCGCCGAGAAAGCGCATCAGCTTGCGCCGCTCAATAGAAAAGCTTTCCGCCATCGTGATGACGAGCGGGTATCCTTTCGCCGCGCACACCATCGCAAGACCGATGCCGGTGTTGCCGCTTGTGGCCTCGACGATCGTCTGGCCGGGCTTCAGCGATCCGTCGCGCTCCGCCGCCTCGATGACGCCGAGCGCGAGGCGATCCTTGACCGAGCCGAGCGGATTGAACGCTTCGATCTTGACGAACACATTGACGCCCGGCGGCGCGAGCTTTCTGATGCGCACGACCGGCGTCCTGCCGACGGTTTCGAGAATGCTCTGATATTTCGCCATGACGATCTCCCGCGCAAGGGTCGAAGCTTTGTCGGCCCCGCGCGGGAGACATGTCAAATGACGATGCGGCGAAGCGCGTTACTGGTTCGGCCAGCCGCCCTGCTGTTGCTGCGGCTGTTGCTGGGGATATTGCTGCTGCGGCCCTTGCGGGTATTGCGGGTTCGGCTGCTGGGGTCCCTGATTGAACTGCTGCGCCGGCTGCAGCGGCAGGCCCGCCTGCCGCCACGCCTCGACGCCGCCGCGGTACCACAGAACATTCGTGTACCCCAGATTGATGGCGCGGAGAGCCGCATTGTAGCTCATCCAGCACTGCGTCGAGAGACAGTAGAAGACCAGCGGCACGTCCTTGCGGCCTTGCGTCGCCTGCTGAAGCATCCGGCCGAACTGCTGCGAGATCTGATCGTTGAACGACCCCGGCTGCGCGAGGAACACCGCCGGGATCGCATTCGGCAATGTCTGCGGGCCGCCGAGCACGTCAAACAGCATGTAGGGCGCCTGCTTGCCTTGCACGAGCGAGACAAGCCCTTTCGTGGTGATGAGCTGGCCGCCCGGAATGCTCGCCGGCGTCGGCCCGTGCATCGCGCCCGAGTGAAGCTGCTTCAACGGCTGAACGCCGTAGTCCTGACGCTCCATCTGCATGAGCTGGTCGAGATCAGCCCCGCCCTGCGGCGGCTGCGGACCCGGCTGCGGCTGACCCCAGCCCCCGTTGTTCGGCGGCGGCGGCTGCTGGTCCCATCCGCCATTGTTCGGATCGGGCTGCGGCCCCCAACCGCCGTTCGGCGGTTGCGGCTGCGGTTGCGGCGGCTGTTGTCCCCACTGCCCTTGCTGCGGCGGCTGCTGGCCCGACTGGTCCTGTTGCGGCGTTGGCGGCGGCGGCGGATTGTTTTGGCCGCCGCCGAATGAATCCTGCGCCAACGCCGGCGCCGATACGGCGATCGCCGCCGCGGCCCCCATCAAAAAGACTCTTATCATCGCACCGCCTCCAGTTTTTGTCCTTCAAGTTTCAGATCGCGCCATGGGTCGAAATTCGCATCGTCCGTCAGCACATAGGTGCCGTCGCGCAGGCGCCAGGCATGATCATAACGGCCGCTAAGCTCCCGCTCCCCGCCGGGGCCCCATTCATCCTTGTACGTCTCAACGCCGCGCAGCGCCTCGCCGAACTCGCGGAAGCGGCGGTCGGCGCTTTCCTGTTGCGCGTTCCACGTATCTTGCCGGAGCTTGGCGATATAGTCCCTGTTTTCCTGGATCGCCGCCGCATCCCGGCGCGATATCTCCAAGGCCTTGAGCGCGATCCGCGTATTGTGGCCGGTGATCGCCTTCGACCATTCCGGGTTCGTCCTGATCGACTTCCGCAACGCTTCAAAGAACGTGAAATTGAACTGGCCGTTCGGCGCCGTCGCCGCCCAGCCCGGAAACGCGAAGGCCGACAGGAATTCGGTGCGAGACCCGGGCAACCCGCCGGCGACCTGCGAATAGTCTGAGATGTTGTGGTCGAACTGCACGACTGCGGCCATCGAGCCGCGCATGTCGCGCCCGTCCTGGTTGAAGGCGAAGAGCATTTCTCCGCCCTCGGCCCATTTGCGGATTTCGCCCGCCGGCATCGGCGTGCGCGACGGTTGAAAGCCGATTTCACGGATAAGATCAGGCCTGTCGCGATAATCGAGAATGCGCGCGCCGCTGAAGGCCGCGCCGACCTGAATTTCCAGATATTGCCTGACCGACTGTATCTGCCGGATCTGGCAACCGGGGCGCGTCGGAGCCGCGCCCATCGAGTTCATCTCCCACGCCGTCTGCGGGATGATGCGGACCGACATCGATCGATCCGGCGCAAAAGCGGACCACATGAAATTGTAACCGTTGGTGCACATATATTCGCGCGCCCAAAGGACGCCGCCGTCGGTCCGCCAACCAAACGGCACGAAAATCGTCGACGCCGCCATCGGCCGCGCAAATCCCGACGCATCGACGATGATCTGAGGAACAAGGCGCACAACGTCGCCGCGCTGTTTTTGGGGATTGAACGCCCGAGGACTCGACTGCGTATTCGTAGCCTGCCCGGTCGCAGCCACGGCCACGCGCTGTTCGCCGGGCGCAAGTCCTTCGTTCGAAATGGAGTCGCCGTCATCGTCGGCGGCGTCATCGCCTGCGTCCTCGTCCGACATCGCCTGTTCCAGCGCTGCGGCGTATTCGGCGTCCGCGGCGGCGTCGGTCGCATCGGCGGTCGATTTTGCACAGCCTGCGCAAAGCGCCAGCGCTGCGAGTGCGATTTCAACTCTCATCACTGAACCGCTCCCATCTGCGTCGCCTCAATGCCGTATTGACCGGGACTGAAATTGGGGTCGTTGGTCAGGATGTAGGCGTCATCATTGTTGATGCGCCAGGCATGATCATAGGCCGCGTCAAGCTGAACGTTTCCGCCCGCGACGGGGTCGCGATAGGTTTCAACGCCCTTTATCGCTTCGATGCTTTCACGCTGCATGCGATCGCCCGCAGCATCGCCGGGAAACAGCTCCCGCGGCGCCCCGCGCTCCGAAGTTCGCGGCCTCTGGGCGTCGATGCTGTCGCGGCTGTTCTGGACGCTCGCGCTCGCGATAGCCCTGAAGGTTGCGATATTCTGCCGTGTCGCCTCAGCGCCGCCGGCGACGATCATCGCGGCGCGGGCGCGCGTGTCGTCCGCTCTGATCCGGCCAAGCTTCGCCTGATATTCAAAATACGCCTCAAGCCAGCGCGCATCGGGCGTCACCGACTTGCGAACGGCTTCGATGAGCGTGAAATCGAGCTGCCCGTTCGGGGCGATGGCGCCGAACGTGCCGAGCGTCGCGCCTGTCAGATTCCGTAGCGGCTCCCCGCCGAGAGGATTCGGCAGTTCGCCGCCATAGAAGATCGCGCTTGCGCCGATGACGCCGCGCATCTCCACGCCGTTCTGATTGAACGCGAACAGGACCTCGCCGCCCTCGGCCCACGACTTGATACCGAGCCCGCGCTCCGTCGCCATCTGCTGAACGAGCGCGGCGTTTTCTTCCGCGGCCTTCGAGAAGTCCGGCCGAGCGCGATAGTCCAGAATGCGCGCGCCTTGAAACATCTGAGCCGCGCGGGCGGAAAGATAATCGCGAACGTTCGAGTAGCTCCAATTTGGGCAGTCAGTTGGGCCTAAAGTATTGCTCGACTGCCAGACTTCCGTGGGGAAGATCGCGACGCTCATCCGCCCGTCCGGTGAGGAGGCGGACCAATTGACCCCGAACGGCTCGGCGCAGGTTCGTTGCATCAATTCGACCCCGCCCCGGCCGCTCCAACCTTGCGGCGGCAACACGTAAAAGGCAGGCCCCTGACCGATGACGCCGGGGTCGAAGACGGCCGCCCGGTGCAGGACGACCGCGCCCGGCGGCAGGGGCTTGCGCGGACCCGGCGCAACGGCGGATTGCGCGGCGGCTGCGACGGCGGCGTCAGCCGCGCCGGCGCCGTCGGCACGCGCTTCCGTTTTCGCACACGACGCCGCCAGCGCCGCAACGGCGATCAGCCATCCGGATTTCATGAGCGCTTCCCCCGTCAGAGCGCGGCAATGTGAACCAATTTTCCGGCGGCGTGCAACCAGGTCGCGCTTTTGGCGATGTTGAACCGCACCGCACCCGCGCCGGTACTGCGACCGGCATGATCTCCAGCCATCCTCCATAGGGTGACGGCGCTGATGCTTTCCAACAAAATCACGCCGCCACGGGTTTCCCCGCGGCGGCGCTGTTACGCAACAAAGCCGGTGCCGGCGTTTTTCGGGCGCCGGGCCCGGCGGTCTCCCCTCATCGGCGGGCGAGCGCGCCGGCGCCGGTTTCCGCTCTCTCCCCAGGGCGGTCGGCTCCTCCGGATATGGCCATCGGGCGCCGGCTGCCGCTATGCGGCACATCACTGGTTCCGCCGATTGGATGATCGGCGAGGCGGAAGCAGCCTTGCTGTCAGGGACCGCCGCGCTCGACTATAGGATTTGCCGCCATGACCTACTCAACGCATGCCTACGCGCCGGACAGTCGAAACGAGACGATCCTCATCGACATCAACGGAACTCTTTTTCCGCGCCATGAGGCGAAGGTGTCCGTCTTCGACGCCGGCTTCGTCCTCGGCGATGGCGTTTGGGAAGGATTGCGCGTTCATCCGGGTCCGGACGGCCGCGGCGTCGTCGCCTTTCTGGACCGGCACCTGAAACGATTGTGGGAGGGCGCAAAGACGCTCGACTTCGACATGGGTCTGACGAAGGAGGCCTTGACGAAGCGCCTTTACGATTGCCTTGACGCCAACAAGGCGCATGAGGGCGTTCATGTCCGCCTGATGGTCTCGCGCGGCGTCAAGTCGACGCCCTATCAGGACCCGCGCGCGACGATCACGCCGCCGACGATCGTCATCATTCCGGAATTCAAGGCGCCGCTTGCAACGCCGGCCCATGCGGGGAAGCGCCTCTTCACCGTGCATGTGCGGCGCACCTCGCCCGACACGCAGGACCAGAAACTTAACTCCCATTCCAAGCTCAACTGCATCCTCGCCTGCATCCAGGCGACGAAGGCGGGCGCCGACGAGGCGCTGATGCTCGATGCGCAGGGTTTCGTCGCCACCTGCAACTCGACCCATTTCTTCATCGTGAAGGAAGACGAGATCTGGACGTCGTCAGGCGATTACTGCCTTGGCGGCATCACGCGCGCCGTCATTCTCGAAGTCGCGCGCGCGGACGGCCTCATCGCGCGGGAAAAGAATTTTTCGGTGCACGACGTCTATGGCGCCGACGAAGCGTTCCTCACCGGCACCTTCGCCGGCGTCACGCCTGTATCGGAAGTCGACGGCCGCAGGATAGGGGACAAGCCCGGCGCGACGGTTGCGCGCCTTCAGGCGCTCTACAAAGCCCGCGTTGCGCAAGATGTCGCGCGCGGGCGCAGCCGCAGTTTCCGGTAAGAGAAAGCCGCCTCGCATGCCCGCTCGCAAGAAATCGCCCGCCAACGCCCGCCAGCTCGCCTCGCCCGCATTCCGCCTCGCCGCGCTCGATCAGGATTTCCTCCTGGATGACGCCCGCCGCGGGCTTCGCTTCCAGCTTGAGTATGAGAAAGCCGAAGAGGCGCTTAGAAAATGGGGCGTGCGCTCAACGCTCGTTGTGTTCGGGTCGGCGCGCATCAGCGAGCGGGGCCCGGCGAGCCATGCGCGCTGGTATCGCGCCGCGCGCGAATTCGCCGCCATCGCCTCGGCGCGCGGCGGCGCGCTCGATCGCGACAAGGACGGGCAGCGGGATAACGTCATCGCCACGGGGGGCGGCGGCGGCATTATGGAAGCGGCGAACCGCGGCGCGGCCGACGCGGGCGCTCCTTCAATCGGCTTCAACATCAGGTTGCCGATGGAGCAGGAACCCAATGCATGGTCGACGCCCGAACTGACATTCCAGTTTCACTATTTCGCGATGCGCAAGATGCATTTTGCAATGCGCGCACGAGCGCTTGTGATCTTTCCGGGCGGCTTCGGCACCTGTGACGAGCTGTTTGAAATGCTGACGCTCGACCAGACTGGGAAAGGCAATCGGTTGCCGATCGTTCTCTATGACGAAGACTACTGGCGCGGTGCAATCAACTTCCAGCACTTTGTCGATCATGACATGATCTCGAAGGAGGATCTTTCACTGTTCGCCTATGCGTCGAGCCCGGAGGAAACATGGCGAAAACTCCTCGATCGCGGGCTAAAAGCCGGAAACGGCCCGCCGGCAAATCCGCCCCGCCCAAAAAGAAAGCAAGGCGCGCTCTGACCTACGCCGATATTCGCGCGCTTGCGCTGTCGCTGGGATTTCCGGGCGTCGTCGAAGCGGTTTCCTGGGGACAGCCTTGCCTCAAAGCGCATGGAAAACTCTGGTTCTTCTGGAGCCCGACCGAGAATGCGCCCGTCTTCAAGGTTCCTTTCGAGGAGCGCGACTTGCTGGTGGAGACCGATCCGGAGACGTTCTTCTTCACCGATCACTATCGCAATCATCAGCTTGTCCTGGCGCGCCCCGAGCGCATCGACCGCGCATGGATCCGCGCCAACCTGATCCGCGTCTGGCGGGACATGGCCCCGAAGCGCACGCTGAAAAAATGGGACGAGGAGAATCCCGGCGCGTGACGATCGTCATTTCCATGTGGTCGGGTCCGCGCAACATCTCAACGACCATGATGCGCGCCTTCGGCAATCGCGCCGATACGGCCGCGCTCGATGAGCCCTTTTACGGCGACTATCTCGCCCGCACAGGCGCCGCTCATCCGTACCGGGAGGAAACGCTGGCCGCCCGCCCGCAGACCTTTGAGGGCGCGCTTCGCTGGATCGGGCGGACGCGGGCGGCGCCGGTCCTTTTCCTCAAGCACATCGCCTATCATTTGCCGCACGGCGCCGGCTTTGGTTTCCTTGAAGGCTGGCGCAACTTTCTCCTTATCCGCGATCCGCGCGCGATGGTCGCTTCCTTCGCGGACAAGTTCGAGGACGTGACGCCGATCGTACAAAGCTTTGAGATCGAACTTGCGATCCTCGATCATCTGACGGCGAAAGGCCTTCCCTGCCCCATCATCGACGCCGCTGACGTCGTCGCAGCGCCGGAACGCGCGCTGCGTGCGCTGTGCGACGCTCTCGACTTGCCCTTCGACCCGGCGATGCTCGCCTGGCGGCCGGGACCGCGGCCGGAAGACGGCCCATGGGCGCCCCATTGGTACGCAGCGGTTCGGGCCTCAGTCGGCTTCAGGGCGTCTGAGGAAAGAAAGATCATACTTTCCAGTGAATTGGAGGCGGTCGCTGCGCGCGCGGCGCCGGCCTACCGCCGGTTATGGGAGCGCCGCATCGGCCCGTGACAGCGGCGCAACAGCGCGCGGCAATTGTCGCGGAACCGTCTCCATAGACTGTCGCAACGCGCAAAGCCGACTAAGGTCCGGCTCGATTTCCGGGCGCGCGGGGCGCGCCCCGCTGTTGTGGGCACTCATCAAGGGAAATTCGAAAAATGGCTCAATTCCGCCGCCTTATCCGCCTTTCCTGCGCGATGGCGTCAGCGCTCTCGGGCGCGTCCGCCTTGTCGCTCGCCGCCGCAAGCTCCGCCTACGCCCAGGCCTCCGAAGGGCTCGACGAGGTGATCGTGACCGCGCAGCGGCGCGAAGAGAACCAGCAGGAAGTGCCGATCTCGATCACGACGCTTCCCGAGGACCGTTTCACCGCGATCCTTCAGGGTGCGGACGATATCCGCGCGCTGGCGACGCGGGTGCCTGGTCTCTACGCAGAATCCTCGAACGGGCGCGTTGCGCCGCGCTTTTACATTCGCGGCCTCGGCAACACCGATTTCGATCTCGCCGCCTCCCAGCCGGTTTCGATCGTCATGGACGAGATCGTGATGGAGAACGTCGTCCTCAAATCTTTCCCGCTCTTCGACATCGAGCGCGTCGAGGTGCTGCGCGGGCCGCAAGGAACCCTCTTCGGCCGCAACACGCCGGCCGGCATCGTCAAATTCGACACGGTGAAGCCGGGCGACGCGCAGGAAGGCTATCTCTCCGGCTCGATCGGCCGTTTCGCGACGGCGAAAGTCGAAGGCGCGATCGGCGGGCCGCTGACCGACACGCTCGGCTATCGCGCCTCGGTGCTCTACCAGCGCCGCAGCGACTGGGTCGATAACGGCGCCGTCGTCCAGAACGGCTTTGCCGGCCAGGAAGACGCCTTCGGCGGGTTTTCCGACATCGCCGGCCGCTTCCAGGTCGCGTGGGCGCCGACCGAAAATTTCGATGCGCTGTTCAACATCCACGGCCGCAAGATCGAGGGGACGTCGGAGCTGTTCCGCGCCAACATTCTCGGCCCCGGGGACAACGAGCTCAATGCGAATTTCGACCGCGGCGTCGTGTTCTACGATCAGGGCGGCGGCAACCAACAGAGTTACGACACCTATGGCGGTTCGGCGCGGCTCACGCTCGATCTCGGCGCGGTGCAGGCGATTTCAATCACCGGCTTTGAGACCGCCAACGGCAAGAGCCGCGGCGACATCGACGGCGGATCGGGCGCCGGCTTCCTGCCGGACGGCTCATTCCCCGGATTCATCCCCTTCCCGTCGGACACGCAGGACGCGATCGACGATCACGACCAGTTCACGCAGGAAATCCGCTTCGCCAGCGATTATGAAGGTCCTTTCAGCTGGCAGGCGGGCTTCTTCTACTTCGACAGCGATTTGACCATCACCACGAACCCGTTCTTCGTCGCGGCGACGACCGTCCGTCATGACAACCAGAGCTGGGCGCTGTTCGCGCAGGGCTCCTATGACCTGACGGACCGCCTCAACTTCACCGGCGGCGTGCGGTACACGGAAGATGAGAAGGACTTAATCGGCGTCGCGACGAACTTCCCCGTCGCGCCGGTCTCCGTGTCGGACGAAAAAATCACATGGGACGCCGCGCTGACCTTCGCTGCGACCGACGCGATCAACGTCTATGCGCGCGTCGCCCGCGGCTTCCGGGCGCCGACCATTCAAGGCCGCGACGTCGCTTTCTTCGGCGCCCCGACGACGGCGGATTCCGAGACGGTGCTTTCCTATGAAGCGGGCCTCAAATCGACGCTCTTCAACAACCGCATGCGTTTCAACGCGTCGGCGTGGTATTATGACGCGAACGATCTCCAGTTTTCGGCGATCGGCGGCCTTGGAAACTTCAACCAGCTCGTCAACGCCGACGGCGAGGCCTGGGGCTTTGAAGCGGACGCTGAATGGTTGGTCTCTGAGAATTTCCTGCTGACCGGCGGCGTCGGTTTCGCTGACACGGAAATCACCGAGGAAAATCTTCTGGTGGCGCCGTGCGGCGGCGGCTGCTCCGTCACCGATCCGCTCGTCACGGTCGGCATGACGCAGCGCGCGCTCATCACCGGCAACCCGTTCCCGCAGGCGCCGAAATGGACGTGGAACGTCACGGCGCGCTATTCGGTCCCGACGTCGAAGGGCGAGCTTTACCTCTTCACGGATTGGGCCGGCCAGAGCCGCACCAACTTCTTCCTTTACGAGTCCGCCGAATTCTTCAACGACGGCTCGGTCGAAGGCGGCGCGCGCCTCGGCATGCTGTGCAAGGACGGCAAGCTCGACGTCGCGCTCTACGTCCGCAACATTCTCGATGCCGAGATCGTGCGCGGCGGGATCGACTTCAACAACCTGACCGGCTTCGTCAACGAGCCCCGCATCTGGGGCGCGGCGGCGACGCTGCGGTTCTGATCGCCGCCCTTCGCTTGGAAAAGAAAGCCCCGCGGCTCCCCGCGGGGCTTTTTTTCATTCGGCGCCGAGCGCGCCCGAATAGACCGACGTCTTCGGCGCCGCGAACAGCTTCATCACCATCGGCTCGAACGCCTCCAGCGGCATCGTGTCGTAGTCGGGGTCGAACGCTGTCTGGTCGTATTTCTCGCAGAACTCCGCGGTGCGCGCGAAGTTCGGGTGGCCGCGGAACTGGTCACGGATGTTCCGGTCCATGCCGAGGTAGTGAAAGAAATAGTGCCCCTGGAAGAGGCCGTGCTTCTCGACCATCCAGTGGTTCTCCGGCGATACGAAGGGCTTGATGATCGCGGCTGCGATGTCCGGATGATTGAAGGCGCCGAGCGTGTCGCCGATGTCATGAAGGAGCGCGCAGACGACATACTCTTCGTCCCGCCCGTCCCTGTACGCGCGCGTCGCAGTCTGCAGGCTGTGCTGCAATCGGTCGATCGGGAACCCGCCATAGTCGCCGTCGAGGAGGCGCAGGTGATCCAGGACGCGCTTGCCGCCCGCGGCCGCGAAGGGTCCGAAATGGCGGGCGATCTTCATCCAGTCCTCAGCCGTGCCTTCGGTCATTGCGCGGAACTTGGCGCGGTCTTCGACGCGCTCGCCATGATCGGCCATCGCTTCCTCCGGATTTTTCTGGAACCTAACGCGGGCGCGGCGGCGCGTTCAAGCCGCCGGATCAGCGGCCGCGGCTAGCGAGGATCGGCAGCGAGGGCGATCCCGCGCAGGCAAGCGCATCATAGGCTTGCGGATCGGCGAGGAGCCGCTCCGCCACCGCCGTCGCGAGAACGGCGTTGCCGCGGGGCGTAAGGTGCCGGTGGCCCTTTTCCCAGTAGAGTTTTTCCTTAGGCCCCGCCGCCGCCTCGAACGCAGCGAGCGGCGAGATGTAGTTTTCCCGCCTCGTCAGCGTCTCGGGGAGAAGCCGGAAGCTCGACCGGAAACGTGTGCGCGACTGAACGCTCGGCACATCAACGACGAAAAACGCCGCGCCCGCGCTTCTCGAAAGCGCTTCCGCGCGTGCGAGGATCGCAAGGTCAAGTGCGCTTGCTGGCCGCTCCTCCTTGGCGCTGGCGGTCGTCTTGCGGCTGAAGACATGGCCCGCCATGGCGCGCCGCACGAACCGCGAGCCTTTCTCCCGCGCGATCGCGAAAAGGTGGCTGTGGCCTGCGAGAAGCCGAAAAAGAAAATTGCTTTCAACGGCGCGTCGCGCGCCCATCGCCGGCAGATAGTTTGCGCCGGTGTCGACAAGGGCTTCCCCCTCAAGCGCGTAGAGATTGGCGCGCAAATTGTCGTCAGGGTCGGTGTGATGCCACTGGAAGATGACCGCATCCGGAGCGAAGCGAAGCCCTTCTCTCTCAAGCGTTCGCAGCATTTCCGCCGTGCCGAAGCCGGAAACTGAGAAATTCAGGACTTCGACGGGGCATTTCGCTTTTTGCAGCGTCCGCTCAAGCCGCGTCGTCGCCATGTCGTCGTAGGAGGACTCGTAGCCCAGGAGATAGCTGTCCCCGAAGACGGCGATGCGGCGGACGCCGGGCGCTTTCCCGACCGCGAAGTCATGCGGCGCGCGGAGACCGTTCGCGTTGATCGCCACCACGCTGCGCATTTCCGGGGTGCGCTGCACATACTCGGCGCCCGGGCGGTTCATGCGCAGGCCGTAAGGGGCCGCCGTTATGTCGCGCGGCACGAAGGACTGCGGCGCAAAGATCCGAACGAACGCCTCGGCGAAGAGGATTGAGAAGGCCGCGAAGCCGGCTGCGATCCGAAGCCTTTTATGATTGAAGGTCAGCATGTCAGAAGTCGAAATAGATGAAATCCTGCTGCCCTTCGGCGGACAGGAAAGCGACTGAGCAAAGCAGGGTCAGGAAGACGCTGAAGCGCGCGAGCGCCGGCAAGGCGCCTGCGGTGCGCGCTTCGCCGGCGAGGCCTTTGAGCGCCGTCCCGAAGAAGCGGTTCGCGATATTGGCGATGATGAGCGGCGCCGTCAGCGACAGCGCCAGCGAGGCCTCCGGCAGGTCCGACATCGTCCGCAGGCTGTCGAAGCGGAAAGCGCGATCGAGGATGACGACGGCGTCAGGCAGGCTTTGCGCGCGAAATAAGGTCCAGCCGATGAGCGTCAGCACCGACATGACGCCCCAGGCGATGATATTGACGATCAGCGCGCCCGAACCTCGCGCGCGCTCGATCATCGTATCGACGCCGAGCGCGCGATAGACCGCGAGAATGCCGCCATGAAAGGCGCCCCAGACGATGAACGTCCAGGCGGCGCCGTGCCAGAGGCCG
>CAZOEB010000055.1:0-3766 GCA_964578685.1 uncultured Caulobacterales bacterium | reverse complement strand
AGGCCGCCGAGAAGCATCGTGAGGAACAGGTTCCGATAGGTCGCCAGCGCGCCGCCGCGATTGCCCCCGAGCGGCACGTAAAGATAGTCGCGCAGCCAGCTCGACAGCGAAATATGCCAGCGGCGCCAGAATTCCGACGGCGTTCGCGAGAAATAGGGAAGATCGAAATTCACCATCAACTCGAAGCCGAGCATGCGCGCAAGACCGCGCGCCATGTCGGAATAGCCGGAGAAGTCGCAGTAGATCTGCACCGCGAAGGCGAGGACGCCGAGCAGCATGAAAGCCGGCGAAGACTCCGACGGCGATGCGAAGGCTGCGTTGACGATCGGCGCCAGATTGTCGGCGATGACCGTCTTCTTGTAGAGCCCCCAAAGGAAGAGAAGCGCGCCCTCGCCCGCGCGCTCCGCATTCCAGCGGCGGCGCGCCTCGAACTGCGGCAGAAGCGCTCTTGCGCGCTCAATCGGCCCGGCGACGAGTTGCGGGAAAAACGCGACATAAGCGGCGAAATCGACAAGCCGGCGCGTCGGCCGCATGTCGCCGCGCCAGATGTCGATGGTGTAGGAAAGCGTCTGGAACGTATAGAACGAGATGCCGATCGGCAGCACGATCGCCATCATCGGCGCATTGACGCTGAAGCCGACGCTCTCCGCCGCTGCGATGAAGCTCTGGGTGAAGAAGCCGAAATATTTGAAGACGGCGAGCAGGCCGAGATTGGCGGCGAGCGACATCATGAGCCAGATCTTGCGGCGATCGCCGCTCGCGCGGTCTATGACGCATGCAATCGCCCAGCCGGCGAACGCAAAGGCGCCGGTGAGCGCCAGCCAGACCCAGCTTACCGCGATGGTCGGCAGAGTTGCGGCGAAGCTGACCGCGCCGAGATAGAGCCCCGCCTTGCGCAGGTCTGACCCGCGCACGCGCTCGCCCGAAGCGCCGAGGCCGGCGATGAAATCGACCGCCGTCGAAGCCGCGATCAGAATGAGGAAGCGCTCGTCCCACCAGCCGTAAAAGAATAATGAAGCGCCAAGGACGAGAGTGTTTTGCGCGCGCAGCCTTCCGCCAAGCCGCCAATAGATGGCGAAGAAGACGGCGAAAAACAGGAAGAAGACCGTCGAATTGAACAGCATGGCCGATGCTTGTGAAGGAGCGCGCCGGCCGGCGGGACGCCAGCACGCCGATCTAGCGGGGGCGGCGTTAACATTTGATGGAAAGAATTGTTAAGGATGCGGACAGCATCACCCCGCCGCGGGAAAGGAGCAGCCTGATGCTCGGCAGGCTCGGCGCGACGATCGCCGGTTTCGTGCTGATGATTTACGGGCTCATTGCGGCGTTCTCGCCCCTGCCCGCCGGAGCGCCGCTCGTCATCATCGGCCTTCTGATGATCGCCGGGGCGAACCCGGCGGCGCGGCCCCTGATCGTGCGGATGCGGCGGCGCTGGCCGTGGTTTAACAAGCTCGTGCGGCTTGTCGGCAGGCGGGCCCCGCGGCACATAGCAAGAGTCGCACATGAGACGGAGCCTGGTATCGGCGAACGCCGGGAGGAAGGAGCCGGAAAAACATGATCGTCTTTCGCCTCGCCGTCAGCCTTTTCGCCGTTCTGTTGATCCTGTTCGGACTGATCTGGACGATTTCACCGATTCCGTTCGGCTTCTTATTCCTGATTTTCGGATTCTTGTTGCTGCTTGCCGCAGCGCCCGGCGAAATCCGCTGGCTGCGCAAGCGCTGGCGCTGGTTTGACCGCGCGATGCACGGCCTTGAAAAGCGGTTGCCGAAGTGGATCGCAAAGCGGCTGCGCGCGACTGATCATGATCATGAGGAGGATGGAAGGCCTGTCACCAGGACCTAGTCCTTTAGCACGACGCCTTCGAACACCACGCGCCCTGCGGCGTAGCGGCCGCCGGGCCCGAGCGCCCTCATCATCGCGCGATCGACGCTGGCGACGGCCGGGAAGCGGTCGGGGACGAGGCGTCCGACCAGCCCGTTGAACCACTGCGCCTGAAAGGAAGCGCAGGCGCTCTCGACCGCGGCGAACTCCGTCTCGTCGATCTTGTGTTCGTCGGGCGTGATGTAGGGCTTGTCGTCGCCGTAGATGAAGCGGCGCATCGCCGGGTAAATCGCCTTCTCGACGAGCCAGCTTTCGCGGAGGTTCTTCTGCATCCAGCTATGGGTGTAAAGTTCATTGCCGACGACGCGCCCGCCGGTCTTCAGCACACGAACGATTTCGCGCACGGTCGCCGGAATATCGACATGGTGCAGGATGTCGATGAAGAGGACGAGATCGAAGGAATTGTCAGCGTAGCTCAGCGCTTCCGAAGGCATGACGCCGAAATTGACGCCCCCATAGCCGAACTCGGCGCAGCGCCGGCGCGCGATCTCAACAACGTCAGGCGAGATGTCGAAAGCTTCGACGCTTGCGCCGAGGCGGGCGAGGCGGATCGCATCCTCCCCGAAGCCGCAGCCCGGCACGAGCGCGCGCTTGCCCCGCAGATCCATGGCGAGTAGGCGGTCGTAGGTTGACCAAAAGGCGTTCTGCGGCCGCCGCTTTTCATCCTCGATCACGTCGAAATTGACGGGGACGAGTTTCTGCGCCGCTTTCGATGCCGCATAATCCCGGTGATAGTCGATCTCGCGCTGCTGGCGCGGCGAGAGGGTCATGGGTTCAGAGCAGCATGGAGGCCGGTTCCTCGATGAACTGCTTGAAGGCGGCGAGGAACTCCGCGCCGACGGCGCCGTCGACGACGCGGTGATCGCAGGTCAAGGTCACCGTCATCATGGTGCGCACGACGATCGCGCCGCCGCGCACCACCGCCCGCTCCTCGCCGGCGCCGACCGACATGATCGCGCCGTGCGGCTGGTTGACGATCGAGGCGAAGGACGTGATGCCGAACATGCCTAGATTTGAGACCGAGAACGTGCCGCCCTGATATTCTTCGGGCTTCAGCTTCTTGGCGCGGGCGCGCGCCGCCATGTCCTTTATTTCCGCCGAGATCGCTTTCAGGCCCTTGGTCTCCGCCTTCCAGACAATCGGGGTGATGAGCCCGCCGTCGATGGCGACGGCGACGCCGATGTCGGCGTGCTTGTGGAGCAGGATCGCTTCGTCCGTGAACGTCGCATTGGCGTTCGGCACTTTTTTCAGCGCCATCGCCGAGGCCTTGATGATGAAGTCGTTGACGGAGAGCTTGTAGGCGCCTTCGCCTTCCTTGGGCGAAGCGGCGTTGAGCGCCGCGCGCGCTTCCAAGAGCTTCGTCAGCTCGATGTCGATGTTGAGCGGGAAATGCGGGACTTCGTTGTTGAAGGATTGCGTCAGGCGCCGCGCGATCACCTTGCGCATGCCGTCGAGCTTTACCGCCGTATAGCTGTCCGCCGGATAGAGGCGCGGATCGACGGCGGCGGGCGACGGCGTGAAGGCGGCGGCCGGCGCCGCTTTGGGCGCCGCAACGCCCTTCGGCGCGCCTTCGAGGTCGCGCTTGACGATGCGCCCATGCGGGCCGGAGCCCTTCAGCGCGGAAAGGTCAATGCCGGCGGCTTTCGCGAGGCGTTTGGCCAGCGGCGAGGCGTGGATGCGGCCGTTGCCGCGATGGACCGCCTGATCGAGTGGCTGCCCTGCCGGCAGACCGACCTCAGTATCTGCGCGATGTCGAACGCAAGTCCTCGGTCGACGTCCAACGCAGTCTGAGCAGTGCTTGTAGCCGCCGGGCTGTCGATCGCCTCGTCGGAATTGACCGTCGCTTTCAGCCCCGCGGCGAGCATGCGTTTCAGGCCGGCTGAAG
>CAZOEB010000054.1:0-19175 GCA_964578685.1 uncultured Caulobacterales bacterium | reverse complement strand
GTGGGCCGCGAAACCATCGCCGCCGCAGAGCGCCGCGGCGTCGACGTCGTTGCGCTGACGCGCGCCGAGGCCGATCTTTCGACGCCCGGCGTTGCGGCGAATCCGATCAGGCGGATAAAGCCGGACGCCGTCATCAACGCCGCCGCATGGACGGCGGTCGACAAAGCCGAAACAGAGACCGCCGCAGCCCGCCGCCTGAATGCGCAAGCGCCCGCCGAAATCGCGGCGGAGGCGGCGCGCGCCGGGGCGCGGTTTGTTCATCTGTCTACCGACTATGTTTTTGACGGGCGCGTCTCCAGCCCGCTCGATGAAGAGGCGCCCACGGGCCCGCTGAACGTCTACGGAGCGACAAAGCTTGAGGGGGAACGCCTCGTCGCCGCAGCGCTTCCCGGCGCCGTCATCATCAGGACTTCATGGGTCTACGCCGCCCACGGAGCGAATTTCGTCCGCACCATGTTGCGGCTTTCAAAGACACGAAGCGAACTGTCGGTTGTCGGCGATCAGACCGGGGGGCCGACGCCGGCCGCTGCGATCGCCGAGGCTTGCGTCGACATCGCTTTGAAGCCGGATGGGCCGGGCGGCGTTTACCACTTTCAGGGGGCGCCGCCGGCGACATGGGCGGACTTCGCCGAAGCGATTTTCGCCGCCGCCGGGAAAGCCGTCATCGTGAACAGGATCCCGACGAGCGGCTACCCGGCGCCCGCGGTGCGGCCGCTGCAAACAGTCCTTAACTGCGCGAAAATACTTCGCGATTACGGTGTTCGCCAGCCCGATTGGCGCGCAAGCCTTGCAGGCATCGTCGAGCGCCTTCAGAATAGTCAGTAAACGAACGGATCGGAGAGACCATGAAGGGCATCGTGCTCGCAGGCGGTTCAGGAACGCGCCTTTATCCGATCACGCGCGGCGTCTCAAAGCAGCTGACGCCGATCTACGACAAACCGATGGTCTATTACCCGATCAGCGTGCTGATGCTCGCGGGAATTCGCGACATTCTGATCATCACGACGCCGGAGGATCAGGCCGCTTTCCAGCGCCTTCTCGGCGACGGATCAGACTGGGGCGTGCGGTTCGTCTACGCCGTGCAGCCGAAGCCGGAAGGCCTCGCGCAGGCGTTTTTGATCGGCGAAGACTTCATCAATGGCGACAAATGCGCGCTCGTCCTCGGCGACAATATCTTTTACGGACACGGGCTGACCGACGAGCTTCAGAAAGCAGCCGCTCTTCGGGACGGCGCCGTCATTTTCGCCTATCAGGTGACCGATCCGCAGCGTTACGGCGTCGTCGCCTTTGACGACAAAGGCGCCGTCACCAGCATCGAGGAAAAGCCGGAGCGGCCCAAGTCCGATTACGCGGCGACCGGCCTCTATTTCTACGACGAAACCGTCGTCGAGCGCGCCAAGCGCGTGAAGCCTTCGAGGCGCGGCGAGCTTGAGATCACCGCGCTGAACGACATGTACCTTCAGGACGGCAAGCTGAAGGCCCAAATGCTTGGGCGCGGATACGCCTGGCTCGACACGGGAACGCACGATTCCCTTCTTGAAGCGTCGCAGTTCGTCCATACGATCGAGACGCGGCAGGGCCTCAAAGTCGCCTGCCCGGAAGAAATAGCGTTCCGCCTCGGGTTCATTGATCGCGATCAGCTCCGGCGCATCGCCGAACCGCTCGCCAAGAACCAATATGGGCAGTATTTGCTGAAGATTGCGCGCGGGTGAGGCGCGGCCGGACGCGCGCCCTTGCCATAAGGGCTTCCTTGCGCAAGATGGCTTATCGGCCGCATGTCGCGGCCGCTACGGGCTTGACGCCATGAAGATTCTGGTCATCGGCGGCGACGGGTTTTGCGGCTGGCCGACCGCCTTGCATCTTTCCAATCTCGGCCACGACGTCGTCATCGTCGACGATCTTTCACGACGAAAGATCGATGTCGAACTTGAGGTCGAGAGCCTGACGCCGATCCGGCCGATCTCGGTGCGCCTTAAAGCGTGGAAAGAAGTCTCCGGCCGCGACATCCGCTTTGATATGATCAACGTCGCGAAGAATTATGCGCGGCTTTTGCGGCTTCTAGAACGCGAGCGCCCCGACGCGATCGTGCATTTCGCAGAACAACGGGCCGCGCCCTATTCGATGAAATCGTCGTTCCACAAGCGCTATACGGTCGACAACAATATCAATGCCACGAACAACATCCTCGCCGCGATCGTCGAGTCCGGCGTGGATGCGCATCTTATCCACCTCGGCACGATGGGCGTTTACGGCTACGGCACGGCGGGCATGAAGATTCCCGAGGGCTATCTTCCCGTGAAGATCGAGACCGAAGACGGCCGCGAGATCACGCAGGAAATCCTCTACCCGGCCAATCCGGGTTCCATCTATCACATGACGAAGACGCAAGATCAGCTGCTTTTCGCCTTCTACAACAAGAACGACCGGCTGAAGATCACCGATCTCCATCAGGGGATCGTCTGGGGCACGCAGACGCGCGAGACCCGTCTCGATGAGCGGCTCATCAACCGCTTCGATTATGACGGCGATTACGGCACCGTGCTCAACCGCTTCCTGATGCAGGCCGCGATCGGCTATCCGCTGACCGTGCACGGAACGGGCGGCCAGACGCGCGCTTTCATTCACATTCAGGACACCGTGCGCTGCATCCAGCTCGCCGTTGAAAATCCGCCGCAAAAGGGCGAGCGCGTCCGCATCCTGAACCAGATGACCGAAACGCACCGCGTGCGCGACCTCGCGCGAATGATCGCCGAAAAGACCGGCGCGAAGATCGCGAACATTCCAAATCCGCGCAACGAAGCGGCCGAAAACGATCTTCACGTCGAAAACCGGCGGCTTCTGAGCCTCGGTCTTGAGCCGATCACGCTGGAAGAGGGGCTGCTCGAAGAAGTGCGCGAAATCGCCCGCAAATATGCGGACCGCTGCGACAAGTCGAAGATCCCTTGCGTTTCCTACTGGAACGAAACGCGGCGCGAAGAAGCGAAGAGCTAATCCAGCCTGTAATCGGGAAGCGCGGCGAAGGCCTGCTTGAGCGCGTCGCCCCATCCGGTGGAAATGCTCAGGAAATAAGGATCGTCAGCGGCGATGCGCCGCTGGTGCGTCACGTCGAAAGCATCGCGTCCGACGATCTGAAGATCAAGCGGCGCGCCGACGGAAAGGTTCGCCTTTATCGTTGAATCGAAGGACACGAGGAGGAGTTTCACGGCGTCCTCGTAAGTCATCGCCGCGTCGAAGGCGCGCACGAGTATGGGACGCCCGTATTTCATTTCGCCCGCCTGAAAGAACGGCGTTTCCGCTGTCGCCTCGATGAAGTTGCCTTCCGGATAGATCATGAAGAGCCGGGGCGGCATGCCCTTGATCTGGCCGCCGAGAATGAACGTCGCCGAAAACTGCGACTCCGCTGTTTGCCCTTTATCGAGCGTCGTCCTGATCGCTTCGCGCGACAGCTCGCCGACAATCCGCGCCGCCTGGAACATGGTCGGCGCGTCAAGCATCGAAGGCTTGCGATCGCCCGGCGCTTTCGTGCGTTCGTCGAGAAGGCTGACGACGGCCTGCGTCGTCGCGAGATTGCCGACGGTCAGGAGCGTCAGCACGCGCTCACCAGGACGCTTCCATGTGAACATCTTGCGGTAAGTCGAAATGTTGTCGACGCCTGAATTCGTCCTCGTGTCCGACATGAAGACGAGACCGCGATCGAGAAGCATGCCGACGCAATAGGTCATGGAGCGACGCCTGAAACGCTAAACCCTTATTGTTGGACCTGCACGTTAACGGCGAGTTGCTCGCCGCCGCCGGCGCCGATCCTTAAACCCCGGACAGGAGCCGCCTCATGGTAATCCAGTCCCGTCGCGATTCGCACATAGCGCGCGTCCGGCGATTGCCTGTTCGCAGGATCGAAGCCGACCCAGCCAAGGCCGTCGACATAGGCCTCGGCGAAGGCGTGGCTCGCTTCCGCCGCCGCCTCGCCTTCGGTGAAAAGGTAGGCGCTCACGTAACGCGCCGGGATCTTCAACGCGCGGGCGGCTGCAATGAAGACATGAGCCTGGTCCTGGCAGACGCCCTGTCCGACTTCGAGCGAGGCTTCCGCCGACATCAATGGGTCCGCGCTCTTGTCATACCGGACGGCGTCGGCGACGGCGGCGTTCAGCGCATGAAGGCGCGAGAGCGCATCGCCGGGCGCAATTGTCGCCGCCAGGGACCGCACGTGGTCGCCGATCGCCGTCAGCGGCGTCTCGCGCAAGAAGAGCCAGAGCGGAGCAAAACCGCGATGGGACCCCGAGACGCCTGCGCGATCCTCCGTTTCAACGACCCCTTCCGCTCGCAGCCGGAGGAGGCCGTCGCCGCCGTCGCAACTGAACAGCATCGTCCGGTTGCCGTGTTGATCGTCAAATGCAGCCTCGACCGACCCGCCTTCAAGGGAGACATGCCAGCTTTCGATGCGTTGCGCGGCGCCCGTCGCCGGGGTGAGCCTTACTTCCTGCAACACGAAATGCCCTGCATGCTCGAGACGATATTCGGTGAGATGACTGATCGTCAGACGCATGGCCTACCCGTAGAACCGGTAATCTTCCTCGATCGACGCCGCGAGGTCGATATTGGCGCTGATGAACCCGCCGATGAACTCGTGCAAACCGGCGGCGAAAATCTCGTCCATTGAACGCTCATTAAGACGGCGCTGCGCTGTCAGCGCCTGCGCTGCGGACGGCGGCTCGAAGCCGTACTCGGCGCCGAGATTCTTGAGGTTCTCGACCAGCTCCGCATAGCAATAGGCGAGCGAGCGCGGCATTCGCCGATCAAGAATGAGAAACTGCGCGATGCCGTAGGCGGAAATCTCGTTGTGGAGCCAGCGGAAGGAGCGCTGCGCCGAAACCGCGCGCAAGATCATGTCCCACTGCACGTTATCGGCCGACGAGCCGATCAACGCGGGCGACGGCAAGAGGACGTAGTATTTCACATCGAGAATTCGCGCAGTGTTGTCGGCGCGTTCGAGATAGGCGCCGATGCGGCAGAAATTGAAGATGTCGTTGCGCAGCATCGTTCCTTCAAACGCGCCGCGCACCTGCGCGATCTCGCGCCGGATGAGGGCGAGGGCTTCAGGCAGGTTTTGTTCGCCGACCGGCTCGGCGAGCACGTCGCGCAGGATCAGCCAGGCCTCGTTCGTCGCCTCCCAAACTTCGCGGGTCAGCGCCGTGCGCACCGCGCGGGCGTTCGTTCGCGCAGCGTCGATCGATGAGAGCGCGCTCGACGGATTACGCCGGTCGCGCAGGAGAAAATCGATGACGCGCGGGCCGTCGAACGCTTCATGCGCCCGCGCGTAAGCGGCGCTGACGCCGGCGGTCGCCGCGATCGATTCCCACTCTCCCGCGCCGGAACCGCCGCGCGTCAGCGCGATCCGAAAACCGGCGTCGATGAGGCGCGCGCAGTTCTCCGCCCGTTCGAGATAACGGAACATCCAGAAGAGGCCGCCCGCGGTGCGCCCAAGCATCGCTAATCCTCCAGGACCCAGGTGTCCTTGGTGCCCCCGCCCTGACTCGAATTGACGACGAGCGAGCCCTCGCGCAGCGCGACGCGCGTCAGCCCGCCGGGCGTGATCTCGATGCGGTCAGGCGCGACGAGCACGTACGGACGAAAATCGATATGGCGCGGCGCCAGCCCTTTGTCGGTCAGGATCGGCGCCGTCGACAGCGCCAGCGTCGGCTGCGCAATGTAATTGTCAGGGTTCGACTTCAGCTTGGCGGCGAAGGCGGCGACTTCCGCGGCGCTCGCCGCCGGTCCGACGAGCATTCCGTAACCGCCGGAGCCGTGCACCTCCTTCACGACAAGCTCGGCGAGATGCTCAAGAACATAGGCTAGCGCATCCTTCTCAGCGCAGCGCCACGTCGGCACGTTGCTGAGCAGCGCTTTCTCGCCGGTGTAGAATTCGATGATTTCCGGCATGTAGGAGTAAATCGCCTTATCGTCGGCGATGCCGGCGCCCGGCGCGTTCGCAATCGTCACGCCGCCGGCCCGGTAGATGTCAAGAATTCCCGGAACGCCGAGCGTTGAGTCAGGGCGGAACGCCAAGGGGTCAAGGAAGTCGTCGTCGACGCGCCGATAGAGGACGTCGATCGGCCGATAGCCGCGCGTCGTCCGCATGGCGATGCAGCCGTCGACGACTCGCAGGTCGCCGCCCTCCACAAGCTCGGCGCCCATCTGGTCGGCGAGAAAGGCGTGCTCGAAATAGGCGGAGTTATAGATGCCCGGCGTCAACACCGCGACGACGGGCGCGCCGGAGGACGCCCGCGGCGCCGAGGCGGCGAGCGAGCGGCGCAAGAGGCGGGGATAATCGCTGACCTCGCGCACGCGCACGCGCGCGAAAAGCTCCGGAAACATCTGGAGCATCGTCTCGCGATTTTCGAGCATGTAGGAAACGCCCGAGGGCGTGCGGGCGTTGTCTTCCAGGACGTAGAAGTCGTCCGGTCCGGTGCGGACGATGTCGACGCCGACAATGTGGGTGTAGACCCCGCCCGGCGGATCGACGCCGATCATCTCAGGCAGGAACGCCTTGTTGGAGGCGATGAGCTGCGTCGGCACGCGCCCTGCCCGCAAGATCTCCTGACGATGATAGATGTCATAGAGAAACGCGTTGATCGCACGCACGCGCTGCTCGATGCCGCGCGCAAGCCGGCGCCATTCGGACGCCGAGAAGATGCGCGGAACGATGTCAAAGGGAATGAGCCTTTCGGCCGCGTCTTCCTGTCCATAGACGTTGAAGGTGATGCCGGTGCGCCGGAAGATCCGCTCGCAATCCGCCGCCTTCGCTTTCAGGAAGGCGGGATCGGCGATGTCATACCAGGCGCAATAGTCGCGATAGGGAGGGGTCGGCGCGGTGCCCGCGGCGTTTCCGCCGGCGCCCCACATTTCGTCATAAGCCGGCCTTGCCCCTGCCATCGCCGCCTTTCATCAGGATCGGCGCAAAGCGTGCCATGGATTTCGCAGGTGCACAATGGCGGGTTGGGCGCAGCCGAACGCTAGCGCTTCTGCTCAGCGAGCGCCTCGGCGATCAGCTTGTCGATATCGATGTCGCCGACCGCGTGGTTCCGGAGCCGCGACTTCACCCGGTGCGGAATCGCTTCAGGCGGCAGCTTGCCGGCCTTTGCAATGGTGTCGCGAATGAGCGCTTTCAGAGCCTTTTCGCGGTCGCTTTTGCTGATTGCGGAGTCCGCCATCGCCGCCTCCTAGTTAAGAAGGGCGCCCGCGGGAGGCGCATCGCCTGAGCCGGAACCAAAGCGCTTGGAGCGCGCGTTCGCAGCTTCGCCATTGACGGTGAGGCCTTGCGGGCCCGCCGAAACCTCAATCGTCTCACCGTCGCGCACGCGCCCGGCGAGAATGAGGTCCGCAAGCGGGTCCTGCAATTCCTTCTGGATGACCCTTTTCAGGGGACGCGCGCCATAGACCGGATCGTAGCCGGCGTCGGCGAGCCAGCGCCGCGCCTTTTCATCGAGATCGATTTCGATCTTCCGGTCGGCGAGAAGCTTCATGAGCCTCGTCACCTGAATGTCGACGATTTCATTCATGTTCGCGCGCGTCAGGCGATGGAACAGGATGATCTCGTCAAGGCGATTGAGAAATTCCGGTCGGAAGCGCGCACGCACCGCCTCCATCACTTGCGGCCGCACAGCGTCGGAGTCCTGTCCCTCCGGCTGGTTGGCGAGATGTTCGGCGCCGAGGTTTGAGGTCAGAATGATCAGCGTGTTCTTGAAATCGACCGTGCGGCCCTGACCGTCGGTCAGACGCCCGTCATCGAGAACCTGCAGGAGCACGTTGAAGACGTCCGGATGCGCCTTTTCGACCTCATCGAACAGGACAACCTGATAGGGACGCCGGCGCACGATCTCTGTAAGCACTCCGCCTTCCTCATAACCGACATAGCCCGGCGGCGCGCCGATCAGGCGGGCGACCGAATGCTTCTCCATGAACTCAGACATGTCGATGCGCGCGATCGCGGTGTCGTCGTCAAACAGGAATTCAGCGAGCGCTTTCGTCAGTTCCGTCTTGCCGACGCCTGTCGGCCCGAGGAAGAGGAAGGAGCCTATCGGCCGGTTCGGGTCTTTGAGGCCCGCCCGCGCGCGGCGCACGGCCGCGGACACCGCCTCGACCGCTTCGCGCTGGCCGATGACGCGCTTGCCGATCGCCTCCTCCATGCGGAGGAGTTTCTCGCGTTCGCCTTCCAGCATCTTTTCCACGGGCACGCCGGTCCAGCGTGACACGACGCCGGCGATGTTCTCAGCATCGACGACTTCGTCAACAAGCGTTGCCTTGTCCTCGCGAGCCTCGGCTTCCGCGAGCTTCTTTTCGAGCGCCGGAATCGTAGAATATTTCAGCTCCGACGCGCGCAGGAGATCGCCGCGGCGTTCAGCGTCGGCGAGCCCCTGCCGCGCCTGATCGAGTTCCTCCTTGACCTTCGTCGCCGTCGCGAGGCTTTCCTTCTCGGCCCGCCATTGCGCGGTCAGCGCGTTGGACTTTTCTTCGAGTCCAGCGAGTTCCTCCTCGAGCGTTTCAAGCCGGCTCCGGCTCGCGGCGTCGCTTTCCTTCTTCAGCGCTTCGCGCTCGATTTTCAGCTGGATGATCCGGCGATCAAGCTCGTCAAGTTCTTCGGGCTTTGAATCGACTTCCATCCTGAGGCGCGACGCCGCCTCATCGACGAGGTCGATCGCCTTGTCCGGCAGAAACCGGTCGGTGATGTAGCGGTTCGACAGCGTCGCCGCGGCGACGATGGCGCTGTCGGAAATGCGCACGCCGTGGTGAAGCTCGTATTTTTCCTTGAGGCCGCGCAGGATCGAGATCGTATCTTCGACCGTCGGTTCTTCAATGAAAACCGCCTGGAAGCGGCGGGCGAGCGCAGCGTCCTTTTCGACGTGCTTGCGGTATTCGTCGAGCGTCGTCGCGCCGATGCAGTGGAGCTCGCCGCGCGCGAGCGCCGGTTTGAGGAGGTTCGAGGCGTCCATCGCGCCTTCGGACTTTCCGGCGCCGACAAGCGTATGCATTTCGTCGATGAAGAGAATGACTTCGCCTTCGGCCGCCGTCACTTCGGACAGCACCGATTTGAGGCGTTCTTCGAACTCGCCGCGATATTTGGCGCCGGCGATCAAAGCGCCCATATCGAGCGCGAGAAGCCGCTTGTTCTTGAGGCTTTCCGGGACGTCGCCGTTGATGATGCGGAGCGCGAGGCCTTCAGCGATCGCCGTCTTGCCGACGCCTGGTTCGCCGATCAGCACCGGATTGTTCTTGGTGCGGCGCGAGAGCACCTGCATCGTGCGGCGGATTTCTTCGTCACGGCCGATGACCGGGTCGAGCTTGCCCGCGCGCGCCGCTTCGGTCAGGTCGCGCGAATAGCGCTTCAGGGCGTCATAGCCTTGCTCCGCCGACGCGCTGTCGGCCTTGCGGCCTTTGCGCAGCGAATTGACGGCGGCGTTGATCGACTGCGGCGTCGCGCCGGCGTTCTTGAGGATCTTCGACGCTTCAGCGTCCGGGGTCATCGAGAGCGCGACAAGGAGGCGCTCAGCGCTGACAAAGGCGTCGCCCGCTTTCTTCGACTGCTCCTCAGCGGAGGCGAATACGCGGGCGAGCGCCGGCGCGAGATAAATCTGGCCGCCGGCGCCCTGAACCTTCGGGAGCTTTTTCAGCGCGGCCTCAGTCTCTGCAAGCGCAGCGTCAGGGCGGGCCCCGGCGGCGCGAATGAGGTTCGCGGCCAGTCCTTCGCTGTCGTCAAGCAGCGCCTTTAGCAGGTGCTCCGGGGTGAACTGCTGGTGACCGTCGCGCAGCGCGATCCCTTGCGCGGCCTGAATAAGACCGCGGGCGCGGTCCGTATAATTTTCAAATTGCATGCGTCTGACCTTTGGAAAGCGTCATCAAGGGGGGCCGGACCCCTCTTGGAGGCGGCCCGGCCGTCGCCAAGGACATAGGGTCGAAAGTCACGTCCGCAAGAGCGGCCCTTGCGCTTCCCCGCCCGCCGCCGACCTAATGGCCGCGACCATTCTCAGGGGAAATCATGCCGACAGCCGCCCGACCCGACCATCTTGTCCTGTTGGTTTCAGACCTGAGCATGAGCAGGCCCTATTACGACGCCTTACTGCCGGCGCTGGGATTTGCTCCGTTGAAGGACAATTACTGGCGGAGTCCCCATGCTTTCATCATACAGCTTCACGAAGCACGGAAAGGGACCAGCGCCTATGAGCGCTTCGGCGCCGGCATGAATCATCTTGGATTCAGCGTCGGAAGCCCCGAAGAAGTCCTGACGGTCCGCACGGCGATCGCGGAGAAGGGATTTGACGTTTCCGACATCCAGAACCTCGACGGCGTGACCGCGCTTTTCATGAAGGATCCGGACGGGATCCGCTTCGAGATCAGTCATTTCCCGCCGGAGATCAACGCCAACGCCTGACGGCGTCAGAGCCCGCCGAGACCGATCAGCGCGCCGCCGTCGACGACGATCTGTTGCCCCGTCATCCACCGCGACGCCGGCGAGCAGAGAAACACCGCCGCGCCGGCGATATCGTCCGGCTCGCCGAACCGTCGCAGCGGCAAGGTTTTCGTGATCGACGCTTCGATCTTCGAGTCCTTCCATAAGGCTTCGGCCATATGGGTCTTGACAATGCCCGGGCAAATGCAGTTGGCGCGAACGCCATACGGCCCATATTCGACCGCAAGATTGCGCGCGAGCTGCAGGTCGGCCGCTTTCGAAATGTTATAGGCGCCGATCATCGTCGTTCCGACAAAGCCGCCGATCGACGAAATGATGACGAAAACGCCGCGGCCCCGCGTCTTCATTTTTGGCATGGTGAGTTGCGCCAGCCAGTGCGAGGCTTTTACGTTCGCGGTCAAGATTTTGTCGAATTGCTCGTCGGTCAGCGCCTCCATCGGCCCATAGGCGGGATTGACGGCGGCGTTCGAAATGACGGCGTCGACGCCGCCGAGCTCGGCCTCGGCGAAGCGGACGAGCGCCTCGATTTCTTCCTTGCGGCCGATATGGCACTGCGTCGCGCGCACCGCCTTGCGCCCCAGCGAGGCGTTGATCCTCGACGCGACTTCTTCGCAAGCTTCAAGCCTGCGACTGGCGATCACAAGGTCGGCGCCGTGTTCGGCGAGCCGCGCGGCGATCGCTTCGCCTATGCCGCGCGAGGCGCCGGTGACGATGATGCGTTCGCCGGTCAGATCGAAGAGTGGTTGTGCGGGCATCGCAGCGCTCCGGTTTGTGCGCCGCGACTATTGTCCGGACGGATGGCGCTGACAATCAGCGGGCGCGCTTGCTCCGCCGGTCAGGCGGGCGCGGTTTCCGTGTCCTGATCCGCGCCCTGGCCTTCCTGCGGCTGGCCGTCATCACGATGGCGCCGCGGACGGCGCCGGCGTCGCCGGCCTTCATGATCGCCGCCGCCCTGGCCGGCGTTCTGGTTCAAGTTCTGGCCGTTGCTGTTTTGCGGGCGCTGGTCGTAACGCGGCTCCTGGCCGCGGTCGTCGCCATAGACAGGCACGTCGGGCTGATCTTCTGACCCAATGTCGCCGTCGCCCTGGTCTTCGCCCGCCGGCGCCGCCTGTTGCGGCCGGTCAATCCGCGGCTCGCCGAGCGGGGGCTGCTCCCCATCCCCCTCGCCGTCCTGATTCTGGTCGAACTGGGAGACTGGGGGCGCGCCCTGGATCGAGCGCAGCACGCGAAAATAGTGTTCTGCGTGCTGAAGATAGTTTTCCTGCTTCACGCGGTCGCCGCCGGACTGCGCGTCACGCGCGAGCGCGAGGTATTTGTCGTAAATCTGCTGCGCGGTGCCGCGAATACGGACGTCCGGTCCGTTCGAATCGAGCGCGCGATTTGGGTTAGGGCCTCCGCCCTGGCGACGGCGCTGATTGCGGCCGCGCTTCATGAAGTGATTGTTCATTGTCTCAGCTGTTTCAAACTAACCCTTATGCGGCCCCTCAGCCGCAAGCCTTGTTAAATCGGCTGACATCATCCAGCCGTTGCCGGCGCGTTCTATTCCGCGTCGTTCGTCGGGCTTGGCCCTTCAGTTTCTGTCGATCGTCTTGCACCCCGCAGCGCGATGCTGCTTTTTCGGTCACTTTAGGAGCTTGGGAGCGGCGCGCCATCGAGGCTTTGCGCTTTACTCTCTATGGCGGTGTTATCAGCCGCCAACCTTGAAACAACCGTTAGCGCGCCCGCTCCCTGAGGTCAATGATTAAAGCCCGGTCCCGGCCGGCGAGGTCCTTTGCAATGACGGCCCTTCCCTGAGGAAAAGCCGCGCCCGCCAGCGCTCCGACGGCGCCGGCCTGATCGAAGCCGATTTCGAGGAGGAGGAGGCCGTCCTCTGCGAGGGCCGCCGGCAATAGGCCCGCGAGCCGCCGATAGGCGTTCAGCCCGTCCGTTCCCGCAAAGAGTGCGCGGGGGTCTTCAAACGCTTCGACCTCAGGCGGCAACTTGCCGCGCTCGGCGTCAGCGATGTAGGGCGGGTTCGATACAATGATATCGAAGCGGCCCCGGATGGGCGCCGCCCAGTCCCCGGCGATCGCTTTGGCGCGTTCTGAAAATCCCAGTCTTTCAAGGTTGGAAACGGTCAATGCGGCGGCCCGCGGATCAATGTCCACGCCGACGCCGCTTGCGTCCGAAAATTCGCTGAGCAGCGCACACAGGAGCGCGCCCGACCCACATCCAAGATCGAGGATGCGAAGCGCCTCGAGTCTTTGTCGTCGCGCGACGGCGGCGGCGATCAGCGTTTCACTGTCGGCGCGCGGAACGAGCACGCCGGGCGCAACGGCGATCCGCAACGACCAGAACTCGCGAAAGCCGGTGATGTAGGCGACCGGCTCATCTCTCGATCGCCTCGCGATCATCGCGGAGAATGCCGCCGTCTCCGCCTCGGTGAGCAGCCGCGCGCCGTCGGCGATGATCTTTGCGTCGTCGAGATCCAAGGCGGCCTTCAGCAAGACGCGCGCATCGAGCATCGGCGAGTCGGAGCGGGCGAGCTCTGCGGCGCCCCATCGAAGCGCGGCCTGCACCGACAACCGCCCGGATCGCTCAGACGCCTGCATTGAGCGCGGCGAGGCGTTCGACGCGATCCTGCGTCATCAGCGCATCGACGAATTCATGCAGCGCGTCGCCGCGAATGACCTCATCGAGATTGTAGAGAGTCAAGTTAATGCGATGATCGGTGACGCGGCTCTGCGGGTAATTGTAGGTTCGGATGCGCTCCGATCGGTCGCCGGAACCGACCATTCCCTTCCTCTGCGCCGAGCGTTCCGCGTCGACGCGCGCGCGTTCGGCGTCATAGAGCCGCGCGCGCAGGATCATCATCGCCTTGGCGCGGTTCTTGTGCTGCGATTTCTCGTCCTGCTGGCTGACGGAAACGCCCGTAGGCAAGTGCGTGATCCTCACCGCCGAATCGGTGGTGTTGACCGATTGTCCGCCCGGCCCCGATGCGCGGAAGACGTCGATGCGCAGGTCCTTCTCTTCAATCACGATGTCGACTTCTTCAGGTTCGGGCAGAACCGCGACGGTCGCAGCGGAGGTGTGAATGCGCCCTTGCGTCTCCGTTTCCGGCACGCGCTGCACGCGGTGGACGCCCGCTTCGAATTTCATGCGCGCATAAACGCCGTCGCCGGAGATCGTCGCGGTGATCTCCTTGTAGCCGCCCTTTTCCGCTTCTGACGCCGACAAGACCTCCACGCGCCAGCCCTGGAGGCCAGCATAGCGCTGATACATCTTGAAAAGATCGCCGGCGAAGATCGCGGCTTCATCGCCGCCGGTCCCTGCGCGCACTTCAAGAATGACGGAGCTGTCGTCCGCCTTGTCTTTTGGAAGCAGCATCAGCTGCAGATCCATCTCGACCTGCGGCGCCTTCTCCTTCAGCGATTGCAGTTCGTCATAGGCGATACCCGCCATCTCCCTGTCGGCGCCGTTCGCGAGCTCCTCAAGCTCGATCATCTGCCGGCGGATCGAGGCAAGCTCGCGCGCCTTGTCGGCGACAGGCTTCAGCTCGCCGTGCTCCTTGGAAAGACGAACGATCTCGTCGCCCTTCGTCACGGATGACATCGCCGCTTCGACCTTCTCGAACTTGGCGATGAGGGCGTCGAGCTTGTCAGGCGGGATCGTCGACAAAGGGTCGTCCTTATCAAGAATGAAAAAACGCGCAGGGGCCGCCCCGCGCGCCGGCGATCTCGGATGCGTCGCTATTCCGCCGCGACGGATTCTTTTTCCTCGCGCGCGCGGATTTCAGCGGCCTTCTTTTCAACGAGCTCGACGAGGTGGTCGAGGATTTTATCGTTGTCGAGGCGGTGATGGGGCTCGCCGTCGAGATAGACTTGACCGTGGTCCTTGCCGGCGCCGCCGCCCGTAAAGCCGATGTCGGTCTCGCGCGCTTCGCCCGGACCGTTCACGACGCAGCCGATGACGGAGAGCGACAAGGGCGTCGTCACATGCGCGAGGCGCTTTTCGAGCTTCTCGACGGTCTCAATCACGTTGAAGCCCTGGCGCGCGCAGGACGGGCAGGAAATGACATTGACGCCGCGATGACGCAGGCCAAGCGATTTCAGGATGTCAAAGCCGACCTTCACCTCCTCGACCGGATCGGCGGAGAGCGACACGCGGATCGTGTCGCCGATGCCGGCCCAAAGCAGCGAACCCAAGCCGATCGCCGACTTGACTGAACCGATGCGAAGCCCGCCAGCCTCGGTGACGCCGAGATGCAAAGGGCAGTCGATCGCATCCGCAAGCTGATGATAGGCGGCGACGGTGAGGAACACGTCGGACGCTTTCACCGAAATCTTGAACTCGTGAAAGTCATTGTCCTGCAAGATGCGCGCATGATCGAGCGCGCTCTCGACCATCGCTTCGGGGCAAGGCTCGCCGTATTTTTCGAGCAGGTCTTTCTCAAGCGATCCGCCGTTGACGCCGATGCGCATCGAACAGCCGTGATCTTTAGCGGCCTTGATGACTTCGCGCACGCGCTCTTCCGAGCCGATATTGCCAGGATTGATGCGAAGGCAGGCTGCGCCCGCCTGCGCAGCTTCAATGCCGCGTTTGTAATGGAAATGAATGTCCGCAACGATCGGCACGGGGACGTTCTTGACGATCGTTTTGAGCGCCGCCGTCGATTCGACGTCCGGACAGGATACGCGCACGATGTCGGCGCCGGCTTCCGCGATCTCGTTCACCTGGCGGATCGTCGCCTGCGCGTCGGGGGTCAGCGTATTCGTCATCGACTGGACGGCGATCGGCGCGTCGCCGCCGACAGGCACCTTGCCGACCATGATCTGACGGCATTTGCGGCGCGCAATGTCACGCCAGGGACGCAAAGACATAGACGATCCTCAAAAGGCCGGACACAAGACGCCGTCTGACGCTTCTATCAGGCGAAATGGCGTCCGTTTTCAGGCCCGCTTTTGCGCAAAACCGGACCAAAAAGCAACGCGAAGGGCCGAAGAAGTCAGGAAGGGCGGTCGAAACGCAGCGTCACCTGCTGCTCGAAAGACGGCCGCGCCGCGCCGCCGACCATCCGGGGCGAGAAGCGCCAGCGTTTCAGAGCGTTGAGGGCCGCCCGGTCAAAGCAGGCGTTGGAGGACGAAATGACTCGGGCGCTGACGACCGCGCCCTCCGGGGTGATCGTGAAGGCGAGCGCCACGGTCTCCGACTCGCCGGCTGACGCCTCGCATTCCGGGGGATAGACCGGATCCACGCGCTCGATGATCTGCGCCTCGACAATGCCGCCGGCAGCGTCGGCGGCCGGCGCCGCAGCGCCTGCGGGCGGCAGGGGATCGACAATCGCCCTGGCGGCCTCCGCGGGTTGGAGAGGGACGCGGTCAAGTTTCAGGGGGACGGTCGTCTGACGCGGCTGGGTGATCGAAAGGGCGCACCAGATCATGAAAGCGAAAATGGCCAAAACCGCCAACAGGGAAAGCCGCGCCGGCTCCTGCGGCTGCGCAGCCCCGGGCTTCGCATGGTCATGCGGATGGGCCGCCGCAGACGAAGGTTTATGCGCGGCCGCCATTCCCGCCTCTGCCTTGAAGCGTTCGATTACGGGTTCCGGCTCAAGTCCTAGCGCTTCGGCGTAGGCGCGCACGAAGCCGACGCCATAGGCCCGGTTCGGCAGCCGCTCGATCGCCATCTGCTCGATGGCCTCGATATAGCTCGCCTTGATATGAGTGCGCTCGCTGATGGTCGCGAGCGAGAGGTTCTGCTGCGCGCGCACGGCTTCAAGATAGGGCCCGACGCCGGGGAAATTCTTTGGATCGATCTCCGGCGCTCTCAGACGCGCCCGCGCATCGTTGAATTCGAATATTTCAGCAGAAGTGTTCTGTCCTGACACAGTCGCGTCACCCTTACGCCACACGGGAATTCGTTTACCGTATCGGCTCCGGAAACGATACCGCCGCGAGTTCTGAATTCGGCCATCAGCGCCATGATTCGCGGGCGCTGCGCGTCGCCTAGCAGCAAGCGGGCCAAGGAATGATTTCCACAGCCGTTAAACTTGGCCTCAGGAATCAGGGCAGCTGAACGCCCTCGGTCGCAAGGTATTGCGAAAAATCCCGCCGGATCGGCGATTTCATCCGCGCCGATGCCGCCAGCCACGCGGAGACGCCGGCGGCGTCGATGGACCGAAGCAGCCGCCTGAACGGACCGATCGAGGAGGCTGGCGCTGAAAACCGGCGAAGGCCTGCGCCGATCAGCGCCGCACCCATCAAAGGGTCGGCGGCCTGCTCCCCGCAAAAGGTCAGCGGCTTTCCGGCGCGATCGGCCGCCTCCGCCAAGCGGCCTATGAAGCTCAAGAACCCGGGCTCCAGCGGATCGAACCGGCGCTGGGTCATTTCGGCGTCGCGATCGGCGGCGAAATAGAACTGCGCGAGGTCGTTTCCGCCGATCGACAGGAAATCGACGCGCGCCGCGATGTCGTCGATCCGCCACGCGGCCGCCGGCGTCTCTATCATCGCGCCGATCCGGATTTCGGCAGGTAACGGCTTGCCGCGGCGATTGGCGAAGTCGACCTCTTTGGCGATCAACTCGCGCGCCGCATCGACTTCGTCGGGCACGGTGATCATGGGAAAGAGAATATGCGCGACGCCGCCCGCGGACGCCGCCAGCAGTGCGCGCAATTGCGGCCTGAAAAGACCTGGGCGATCGATCGCCATCCGGAGCCCGCGCCATCCCATCGCCGGATTGGCCTCCGGCTTCACCTTCATATAGGCGCCGGCCTTGTCAGCGCCGAGATCCGCGGTGCGGAAGATGACCGGCTTGCCGCCTGCGAGCGCGAGGATCTGCGCGTAGAGCTTCTCCTGCGCGCCGGCGCGCGGCAATTGCGCGCCGATGATGAATTGCAGCTCCGTCCGGAAGAGCCCGACGCCGACAGCGCCCGTGCTTTCAAGATGGCTCATGTCGAGCGGGATGCCGGCGTTCATGAACAGCTCGATCATAACGCCGTCACGCGTCACGGAAGGCAGATCGCGTTCGGCGGCGAAGGCGGCTTGCTGCTCCGATTGCAGGGCCTCCTTTTCACGGTAACTGCTGATGACGTCCGTGGTCGGACGGATGAGCACGTCGCCGCTTTCCCCGTCGATGATGACGTCATCGCCCGCTTCAACGAGCCCGAGCGCGCTGTCGATGCCGGCGACCAGGGGAACGCCGAGCGCTCGCGCGACGATGGCGACATGCGACGTCGGGGAGGCGTCCGCCACCACGAGGCCTTTCAGGCGCGATCTGTCGTATTCAAGCAGCTCAGCCGGCCCCAGGACGCGCGCCATCAGGATCGCGGTTTCGGGCAGTTCGACCGTCGCCGCCGCCTCGGCGCCGGTCAGATGGCGCAACAGCCGACGCGACAGGTCGTCGAGATCGTGCATGCGCTCGCGGAGATAGGGATCCGTTATCTGCGACATGCGCGCGCGGTTCTCGGCCTGCACCTGCTCGACCGCCGATTCCGCCGTCAGCCCTGAGAGAGCCGCCGCGCGCATGCGCTCTTTCCAGCCGCGGTCGTAAGCAAAGAGCCTGTAGGTCTCGAGGACTTCCCGCGGGGCGTCCTCCAATGTCTCGCGCGCGAGCATGGCGTCGACCGAGGCCTGCAGCGCCGCAATTCCGAGTTCAAGCCTTTGCGCCTCCGCCGCCGCGTCGGTCGCAAAAACCTTGTGCTTCGGCGTCGGCGGTTCATGGAACGCGGCGCGCCCGCGCGCGACGCCGGGCACGACGCCGACGCCCTTGAGGCGCTCCGGGCGATGAAACATCGCGCCGACGTCTTCGGTCGTGCGTTGATCGAGCAGTTCGCCGGAGGCGGCGATTTCGGCGAGCAGCGTCGCAACCGCCGTCGCGGCGCCGACTTCATCGTCAGTGTACCGGCGGCTGACCTGATTCTGGAGGACGAGCACCCCAAGCGATTTTCCGGAACGCACAAGAGGCACGCCGAGGAAGGAGTGGAGCGGGTCTTCCCCCGTTTCCGGTCGATAGGCGAAATTCGGATGCAAGGGCGCATCCGCCGTCACAAGCGGGCGCTGCGTTTCGGCGACGACGCCGACAAGCCCCTCGCCCCAATTGAGGCGCGTCTTGTGCACGGCTTCGCGGTTGAGGCCTTCCGTTGAAAAGAGTTCGAGCTCGTCGCTCGGAAGGCGCAGATAGATCGAGCAGACGTCGGACGCGACGTGGCGCGCGATCGCCTTCGTCAGGGAATCGAGCCGGTCCTGCGCCGTCGAGGCGACGGCGACGGCGTCGTGCATGCTTTTCAGCAAGGCCGCGATGCCGCCGGCGGCCTTGGCGGCTGCTTTGGCGCGGCGCGCGCTTTGCGGACGTCGCATCGCGGTTCAGGCCGCGCCTTCGCTGCGATCAAGACCATAGGCCTGATGCAGCGCGCGAACGGCGAGCTCTCCGTATTCAGCGGCGATCAATACGCTGATCTTGATCTCGGACGTCGAGATGTTCTGAATGTTGATGCCCTTCTCGGCGAGCGCCTTGAACATCGTCGAGGCGACGCCGGTATGGCTGCGCATGCCGACGCCGATGACCGATACTTTGACGATGTTGCGGTCGGTCAACATCTGATCGTAGCCGATCCTTCCTTTCGCAAGGCTGAGCGCCTCGATCGCGCGCGCGAGTTCGGAATCCGCCATCGTGAAGGAAAGGTTGGCGCCTGACTGCCGCGACGGGCTCTGCACGATCATGTCGATGTTGATGCCGGCGT
>CAZOEB010000053.1:0-19190 GCA_964578685.1 uncultured Caulobacterales bacterium | reverse complement strand
CGGCCTTGAGATACGCCGTGCACAGCCAGCGCCAGAGTTCGGCGGCCGCGCCGCGATAGGGAGCCGGACGGGCGGTGGCGGTCACAGCGTTTCGAACCCCATCTCAAGGTGCATCGGCGCAAGCAAAATCGCGGCAAAGGTCTTGAGCGAGGCGGCCCGCTTCCTCGAGTTTGGAACGATCCTTCGTCGGGCAGGCTTCATTCAACAGTGTGACGATGCCGACCAGTCTTCCCATCGTAGTGCCGGGTCTTGGTGACCATGTTCTACCCGACATCATCGGAGACCGTCCGAATTGGCCTGAGAAGTGATATTCGACGCCGTCAAGGCCTAACCAATATGTCGCCGGATAGCGTGTTTCTCGTAACGCCCGTTCCCAGAGCTTGAGCAAGACCGCGCCGATTTCGGCTTCGAGCGGCGCCTCGCAGCGGGCGACGTTCACGCCTGTCAGACTCCTCGGCAGCTCGGCATCGAGCGACTTTAGGTTTTCATCTCGTTGGCGTCGCTGCTTCTCTGAATAACTTGATCGGTCTTCGTTTCTGTATTCATCACGGATCAAGAACAGCCAGATTTGCTTGTCAGGCCGAAGCGTAACAAGGCGAAACAGATCGCCGTCCTGTGCGACGCCGACGGCGAACTCCGTTTCGAATGAAGGGACGACAATGACGCGCGCCGTTGTCTCCTCGTAAATGTCCTTGAGAACCGAAACCAGACTAAGAGCGTATGAGTTGAGTATCGTATCAGCAATCGCATGATCGAACGGCGAATCCTCCGGATAAAGATGATCCGGCGGACTCGCGCCGCTGGAGAAGACCCAAGCGGCTGCTGCGATGAGCGCCCTAATACCCCGCAACCGTGCCGTCTTTCCGCATCTCCGTCGCGCCGACATAGACGCCGTTTTCGTGGTCGCGCATGATCGCCTGATAGCCGCCGAAGACGACGCCGTTATCGACGATCTCGACCTTGTGGCCCATCGCCTGAAGTTTCTTGCGCGTCGCTTCGGGGACGCCCGGTTCAAGCTCCAGCTTCCCGACAGGATCAAGATCAATTCCGGTCGGCTGCCGCCCGCCGTCATGGTGGAAACGCGCCGCGTCTCCCGCTTCCTGAAGGTTCATCCCGTAATCGACGAGGTTGACGATCATCTGCGCATGGCCCTGCGGCTGCATGCCTCCGCCCATCAGGCCGAAAGAGAGCCAGGGTTTCCCGTCCTTCATCGCGAAGGCGGGAATGATCGTCTGGAACGGGCGCTTGCCGGGCGCGTAGGCGTTCGGATGATCCGTATCAAGATTAAAGAGTTCGCCGCGGTCATGCAGCATGAAGCCGAGCCCGTCGGGGACGAGGCCCGAACCCATGCCGCGATAGTTCGACTGGATGAGCGAGACCATCATGCCGCTCTCGTCGGCGACGGTGAAATAGGTCGTGTCGCCTTCGCCTTCCAGTTTCGGCTCGCCTGGCGCGGGCGCGGCCATCGCCTTTTTCGGGTCGATAAGCGCGAAGCGTTCGCGGCCGTAATCGTCAGAAAGAAGCCAGTCGATCGGAACGGCTGCAAAGGCGGGATCGGCGTAGTGGCGCGCGGCGTCCTCAAAGGCGAGGCGCTTGGCCTCCACCATGTAGTGAAAGACCTCCGCCGAGCCGCGCGGCCATTGCTTGAGATCGACATTCTTGAGGATGTTGAGCATCTGAAGCGCGGCGAAGCCCTGGCTGTTCGGCGGCAATTCGCAGACGGAGACGCCGCGATAGTCGACGCAGCCGGGTTCCACCCATTCCGCCTTGTTCGCGGCGAAGTCCTCGTAGCGCAGATCGCCGCCGATGCGCTTCATGTAGGCGTCGACGGTCTTCGCGATGTTCCCTTTGTAGAAGGCGTCGGCGCCGCCTTTGGCGATCGCCTCATAGGTGCGGGCGAGGTCAGGGTTCTGGAAGATCGCGCCCGCTTTCGGCGCGCCGTTCTGAAAGTAAGTCCGCCGCGCATTGTCGAACTCATCGATCATCGCAAGGCGCCGCTCGAACGCGGCGAGGTTTCTTTCAAAATACATCGCGATCACGGGCGAGACGGGGAAGCCGTCTTTCGCATAGCCGATGGCCGGGGCGAGGATCGTCCGCATCGGGAGCTTTCCGAAGCGCGCGTGCAGCGCGCCCCAGCCGCCGACCGTTCCCGGCACGGTGACCGGAAGGTGGCCGAGCGGGGGGATGCCGGCGCCGTCGCCGACGATCGCCGCCGATTTCGCGCGCGTCTCTTCGAGCGTCCGGCCCATCGGCGCGCGCCCGGAGGCGTTGAGGCCGTAGAGCTTTTGCGTCTTCGGGTCCCAGACGATGGCGAAGAGATCGCCGCCGACGCCGCAGCCTGTCGGCTCCATGAGGCCGAGCGCGGCGTTGACCGCGATCGCCGCGTCGACGGCCGTGCCGCCTTTTTTGAGGATGTCGACGGCGATCTGGCTCGCCAGCGGATGCGCTGTCGCGGCCATGCCGTGCTGCGCGATCACCGGGCTGCGCGACCAGTCGGCGCCGATCGGGCGCGCGCCGGGCCCCAGATCCTCAGCCGCCGCGGGGGCCGCCATCAGCGCCGCCGCCAGAAAAAACGCCCGCATCATGAAGCCCCTTGCGTTGTGACGGCGGAGATTAGGCCAGAGCGCGTCACTTCGGGCAATATTGCGCCGCAAGGATGGGGCCGCCGTCGCCCTCCTCGACTAGCACCGCGCAGCCTTCGCCCGCGACGGGCGCGCGCACCGCGGCGAGGAGCGGGCGTTCGCCGACGACGCCGAGGATTTCCTGGCGGCGCACGACATGGGCCTCAGCGAGCGTTTGCCCGGCGTTTTCCCCGCCGGTGACGCGGGTGACGACCGCCTTTGCGAAGCGCACCAGGCGGACGGTCGCGCCCTGCGGCGCGGCGGATGTCACGGACAATCCTTCCGCCGTCGAAGCGAATTCTATCGTCGCCGCATCATCCGTAGCCTGACGATCGGCGATCAATCGCGCGACCTCCGACCGCTTTGAGCCGACCGTCTCCAGCGTTCCGTCGACGACAAGCTGCGGCGTGTAGGCGCTCGGCCGGCCGCGGAGCGCGGCGTTATAGGCGCGCTGGCGGCGCGTGTGGTCGGGCGAGGAGAAGGGGTCCTTCCACTTTCCGGACGCGCCGGCGTGCAGGTCATCCCAGTAATCGACATGCCATTCGAGCGCGACGACGTCGCCGCGCGCGCTGAGCTCGCGAAAATAGGCTTCCGCCGGGGGGCAGGAGGAGCAGCCCTGCGAGGTGAAGAGTTCGACCGCCACGGGGCGGGATTCCGCCGCCGCCGCCGTCGCCGACAGAACAAGGACTGCAATCATGCGCATCGGTCGACCTCTGATCATCTCTGTCCGATTATCCCACCTTCCGGAGCCGCGCGCGATGCGACGGCCCTTCACAAGGCGGCGCCTTTGACGGGAAGGGCGGCGACAGGCCGCATCCGGCGCGGGCGCCGGCGGCGTAGAAGAGCGCGAAAATCAAGGATCGCCTGCGATGAGCGACAGCGAAGACGTCCGCGGCGCCCGCATTCCGAAAGGCAGGCTGGAGCGGCTCGCGGGGTTCGGCGGGCTCGCCGCCGGCATTGCAGGATCGGTGCTGGCGGGCGGCGCGAAGGCGCTCGCGGCGGGCGAGCGCCCCGACCTTCGCCGCCTGCTGTTGACGCCGTCGAACGCGCGCGCCGCTGCGGATGAGCTCGCGCGTCTTCGCGGGGCGGCGATGAAGGTCGGCCAGCTGCTGTCGATGGACGCCGGCGATTTCATTCCGCCCGAGCTTGCCGAGATATTCGCGCGGCTGCGCGCCATGGCCGAGCCGATGCCGGGGGGCGAATTGCGGCGCACGCTGGAGCGCAACTGGGGCCGCGATTGGCTGAAGCGTTTCGAGCGCTTCGACGTGAAGCCGATCGCGGCGGCGTCGATCGGGCAGGTGCATCGTGCGCTGACGAAAGACGGACGCGACCTCGCCGTGAAGGTGCAATATCCGGGCGTCAGAGAGTCGATCGACAGCGACGTCGACAATCTCGCCGCGCTGTTGAAGGTCTCGGGCCTCATTCCCGAAGGTCTCGATATCGGGCCGATCCTTGCTGACGCGAAGGCGCAGCTGCGGAACGAGGCGGACTATCTGCGCGAGGCGGGGCTGCTCGGCCGCTATCGCGCGCTGCTTGAGGGCGATGAGGACTTCAACGTGCCGGCGGTCGAGGCGGACCTGACTACGCCGACCGTGCTGGCGATGCGCTACGCCGCCGGCGCGCCGATCGAGGCGCAGACGTCAGCAAGCCAGGAAGCGCGCGACCGCATCATGCGCCTGCTTATCGACCTCACCTTGCGCGAACTCTTCGGCTTTCGCCTCATGCAAACCGATCCGAATTTCGCCAATTACCGCTTCGATCCGGCGAGCGGAAAGATCGTCCTACTCGATTTCGGCGCGACGCGGGAATTCAGCGAGGATTTCATCGCCAAATATCGCGCGCTGATGCGCGCCGGCGTCGCGCGCGACGCCGGCGCCGTCCGGTCGGCGGCGCTCGACCTCGGCCTCTTCGACGGGCCGACCATGGCGCGGCACGGGGAGAGACTGCTCTCCATGTTCGACATGGCGCTGGAGCCGCTGCGCCGCCGCGAGGCGTTTGATTTCGGCGCTTCGGATCTTTCAGCGCGCCTTCGCGATGAAGGGATCGCCTTCAACCGCGAGCGGGAGCTGAAGCGTCTGCCGCCGACTGATGCGCTGTTCATTCACCGCAAGGTCGCCGGCATGTATCTCCTCGCGACGCGCCTCAAGGCGCGCGTCGCCATCCGCGATCTGGTCGACGCCTGGCTTTGACGCGGGCGCAAGGCCTGCGGACTTGCACCGCGAGATTTCTTGTCGCATTGGGCGGCGGATCGGCTACTTATGAGAGAGCGCGCCGCCATCAGCGTCATGCCTGTCGCCCGAGCCCAGCCGGGGCCGGCGCTGCGCGTCGCGTTGTTCTCCGGCAATTATAATTACGTCGTCGACGGGCCGGTGAAGGCGCTCAACCGTCTTGTCGCCCATATCGAGGCGCGAGGGCAGGCCGCCCTCGTCTTCGCGCCGACGACGGCGACGCCGGCGTTCAAGCACGAGGGCGAGCTTGTTTCCGTACCGTCGGTCGCGCTGCCCGGATCGCGCAGCGAGTACAGGCTGGCGCTGGGGCTGCCGAAGGCGGCGCGCGCGCGCCTTGACGCCTTCCGTCCGACGATCATCCATGTCGCCGCGCCCGATCTCCTCGGGCTCGGCGCGCTCAACTATGCGCGCGCAAAACGGCTTCCCGCGGTCGCGTCGTTCCACACCCGCTTCGACACCTACCCGCGCTATTACGGCCTCAGATTCCTGGAACCGGCGGTCACGGCCTACATGCGGAGGTTTTACGCGCGCTGCGAGCGCGTGTACGCGCCTTCGCCGTCGATGGTCGATGAGCTGAAGCGCGACCGCATCGGCGGCGACATCCGCCTTTGGACGCGCGGCGTCGATCAGGCGCTGTTCAATCCGCGCCGCCGCGATCAGGCGTGGCGGCGCAGCCTCGGCTTCGCCGATGACGACGTCGTCGTCGCGTTCGTCGGACGGCTCGTTCTTGAAAAGGGCGTCGACATGTTCGCCGCCGCCGTCGAAGCGGCGCGCGCTGAGCGCCGGACCGTTCGCGCGCTTATCGTCGGCGACGGACCGGCGCGCGCGCATTTTGCTGAAAGCCTGCCGCATGCGGTTTTCACCGGGCATCTCGACGGCGAGGCGCTGGCGCGCGCTTACGCTTCGGCCGACGTCTTTCTCAATCCCAGCGTCACCGAAACTTTCGGCAATGTGACGCTGGAGGCGATGGCGTCGGGACTTCCGGCGGTCGCCGCCGCGGCCTCTGGAAGCCGTTCGCTGATCGCCGACGGCGAGACCGGATTTCTCATCGCCGACGCCCGCAGCGTCGAGGGATTTTCAAGCGCGCTCGTTGCGCTCGCCGCCGACAGCGCGCTGCGTGCGGGCTTCAGCGCAAATTCGCTGAGCGCCGCGCGCGCGTATGAGTGGGATGCGATCCTCGACGGATTGCTCGACGATTATCGCGACGTAGTGATCGGCAATCAGGCGTGATCGTCCGCCTGCCGACGATTACAAGCAGTTGTCACAATGACGCGCTAGCTGACGTCTCGTCAGTCATGGAATTGTCATGCGCGTCGCCGACGTTTCGGAGTTTTTCAGCGATTTCGGCGGCGGCGTCCGCACCTATGTTCATCAGAAGCTCGAAGCCGCCGCGAAATCCGGCGTGGCGATGACGATCCTCGCGCCGGGTCCCGCCGATCGCCGCGAGAAAAGGCTCGGCGGCGAGATCGTGTGGGTCAGATCCCCCGTTCTGCCTTTTGATCATCGCTATCACCTGTTCGCGCGCAAGCGCGCCGCGCACGCGCTGCTCGACGAATTGCGGCCGGACGTCATCGAGGGGTCGTCGACTTGGCGCGGCGCATGGATTGCGCGCAGCTGGCCGGGGCCTGCGGCGCGCGCGCTCTTCCTGCATCAAGATCCCGTCGCCGTATATCCGCAGTCTTTCCTGAGCCCCGCACTGCGCGCAGACCGCGTCGATCGGCTGTTTGCGGGCTTCTGGCGGTATCTTGCAAAACTTTCGGCCGGCTTTGACGTTACGATTGCGCCGAGCGCAGTTTTTGCGCGCCGGCTGGAGCGGCACGGCGTCCTTCGCCCGATCGCCTGTCCGCTCGGCGTTGACCGCACGCTGTTCAATCCGGGCCTTCGCGATGAAAAGGTGCGCCTTGAGATGTTGTCGGCGTGCGGCGTCAGCGATCCCGCGGCCCCGTTATTCGTCGCGGTGAGCCGGCACCACCCCGAAAAGCGCCTGCCGATGATGATGCGCGCCTTTGCGAAATTCTCCGCCGATCGCGCCGCGGCGCTCTATCTCATCGGCGACGGCCCGCTGTGGCGGTCGGTGACGGCGCAGGCGCGCCGCATTCCCGGCGTCGCGGTCGCCGGGCCCGTCAGCGACCGCGCCGTCATCGCGGCACGGCTCGCCAGCGCTGATTATTTCGTCCATGGCGGCGCCGCCGAGACCTTCGGCCTTGTCGTCGCCGAGGCGCTGGCGTCAGGCGCGCCCATCATCGCGCCCGATCAGGGCGGCGCGTCGGAATTCGTCCATCCGGCGTTCGGCGAGGCTTATCGCGCCGGAGACGCCGAAGCGCTCGCGGCGGCGCTCGCGCGCATCGTCAATCGCGACCGCCGGGAGCTCAGCCTTGCAGCGCGCGCAGGCGGTCACCGGCTCGTCGCGCCGTCAGAGCACTTCGCAAACCTCTTCGCCGTTTACGGCGGACTTTGCGGCGCGCGTCGCGAGCGGATTGCGGCGTAGCGTTCACCCTTGGCTGATCGCGTTCCAGGGCTGTTCGCGCAAGGCAAGCTCGCCGAGCTTGCGGCGTTCGAAGCGCGGTCCCAGAAACTGATAGAAGAACCAGTCGCGCTGCGAGACCGGAACGACGTGATAGAGAAGCCGTTCGCCGATCGTCCAGCGCACGCGGCGCCGATCGGCGCGGCGCGGCGAGGGCGCGCACCAATGGTCGGCGTCATAACCGAGCCGGCCGCCCGCCTTGACGATGCGATGCATGATCTCGTGATCCATCAGGCAATAGGGCCAGCGTTCGGGGGAAAACCCGCCTGCGCGGCGGAGCGCCGAAGCGCGGAAACATTGCCCGTATCCGCCGCCATGCGTCTGGCGCGGCGCAAGACGCGCCATCGCCGCCCCCTTGAGGCGCGTCCAGCGCGACGCCGCCGGATCGGCCGAGGCGACGCCGAAGGCGATCGCAGCGTCGATCTTGTCGTCGCGTGCGAAAATGCGCGCCGCGCCCGCGAGATAACGCGGCGGGTAATAGGTGTCGGCGTCGCAGGTCGCGACAAAGCCCTCTTCGATATTGGAGAGGCCGAGCGCCAGCGCCGACGCCTTACCGGCGCGCGCCTCGCGCCGGACTTCGACCTGGAGGGAAGGGTTGCGTGCGGCGAAGTCGCGGGCGATCGCAGGCGATCCATCCGTCGATGCGTTGTCGACGAGCACCATGCGGCGCGGCGGCAGCGTTTGCCTGGCGAGCGAGTCGAGCGTCGCGGCGAGGAATTTCTCCTCATTGTAAAAGGGAAGGACGACCGTGAATCCATCGCGCATGGAACGGCGATAAAAGGGCGGAGCCAGGAGAGCAATGGGGCCGTGCGAACGCCGCGCCCGGCGCCGGACCGGATGCGCGCGTGACGGTTCAGCGGTTTCTTGATCGCGCGCGCGCCGTCGGCGCGACGCCGGGCGCGCGCCGCGCGCTTCATCTCGCGCAAGGCGTCCTCTTCGCCGCGGTCGTTTTCCTTTTGATCGCGCAGCTGTCGCGGGCCGGATGGAGCGAGGTCTTTTCCTCGCTTCCGGAAACGCCTTGGTTTTACCTCATCTTCGCGCTGCGCTATTTCCTCCAGCCCCTCTCCGAGATTCCCGCTTACGGTCTTGTCTGGCGCACGCCGCTCTGGCGTCACTGGACGGCGTTCATCAGAAAGCGCGTCTACAATTTCGCGGTGATGGGATATTCCGGCGAGGCGTTCTTCGCCTTATGGGCCCGCCGCACGCTGGGGCTTTCCGATCACGTCGTGCTGAGCGGCGTCAAGGACAACACCCTCTTGTCCGCTTTCGTCTCCAACATCGTCACGGCCGCGACGATCGCCGCGCTATATGTTTTCAGCGACCTTGATCGCGAAATGTCTGCGCTGCCCGGCGGTTCGCTGCTGTTTGCGCTCGCTTTCCTATCCTCCGCCGGCCTCGCGATCGCGGGGGTGATCTTTCGCCGCAAGCTGATCGGCGCCGCGCCTGCGGTCAGGCGTCGGATCATCGCCCTTAACGGCGCCCGGATCGCCCTTGCGCTTTTGCTTCAGGCGATGCTCTACGCGTCTGTCCTTCCTGAAACGCCCGTGTCGGCGTGGATGACGTTCATCGCGCTGCAGCTCGTGGTGTCGCGGCTGCCGTTCCTGCCGAACAAGGACATCGTGTTCCTGACAGCCGCGCTGACGCTCGTGCCTGAGGTCGGCGCGCCCGAAGCGGTCGTCGCCGGCATGCTGCTCGCCGAAGCCGGAATGTCGCAGCTCTTCAACATCGCGCTTTTCGCCGCCACCGCGCATCACGCCGTCCGCCGACCCGGTCCCCGAGAAATATCGCGGGATGAGGCCAAAAGCGTCGATTCGCCCTCGCTTTAAGCCCGATTTCCTTTTGCGCTGGCCCGGAATTGGCTAGAGACGGGGCCTTGCTCCGGTCCCCCGTCGGGCCGGCGAAACCCAGCGCGCCGATCGACACCCATGGGTCTTCTGGACCGTTACATCCTCCGAAGCGTTGCAACGCCGCTTGCGCTGGCGCTCGCCGTCGCGGCCATGCTCCTGATGATCGAGCAGATGCTGCGGCTCTTCGATTTCGTGCTGACCGAGCAGGGACCCGTCGACGTCGTCTGGCGGATGCTCGCCAATCTCGTCCCCCATTACCTCAGCCTCGCGCTGCCGCTCGGGGCGTTTCTCGGCGTGATGCTCGCCTTCCGCAACCTGTCGATGTCGAGCGAGCTTGACGCGATGAACTCGTCCGGCGCCTCGTTCGGCCGGCTGATGCGCCCTGTTTTCGCGCTGCTCCTCGTGCTCGCTTTCGCGGACTTTCTGCTCGTCGGCTATGTGAAGCCCTATGCGCGCTACGAGTACGACAAGATCCGCTTCGACGTGACGTCCGGCGCGCTCGGCATCAAGATCCCGCAAGGACAGTTCATCGACATCACCGACAAGGCGACGATCCGGCTCGGCAGCGTCGACGCCGCGACGCGCCAGGCGCAGAACATATTTCTCGAACTGCGCGAGGATGACGGGCGGCGCACCATCATCACCGCGCTATCGGGCGGAATTTCAACGACGCCCGACATCTCAAGCCTCCTGCTGCGTATGGCGAAGGGCCGCCAGCTCTTCATCGACGCGAAAGGCGAGCGCACGCAGAGTCTCGATTTCGAGAGTTTCGATCTTGAGGTCGCGCTGCCGGCCGTCGCGCGCTTCCGCCCGCGCGGCGGCGAGGCGCGCGAGGCGACCTTTTCCGAAATCGTCCGCTTCGTAAACGATCCGAAAGAGCGCGGAACCGAACTCTGGCACAGATATCGGGGCCAGCTGCACTGGACGATCCTGCATCCGCTGACCTTCCTCGTGCTGCCGATCCTCGCTGTCGCGATGGGCGTCTCCGGACGGCGCAAACCGTCGAACCTGAAGCCCGTCATCGGCGTCGCAATCCTCATCGTCTATCACGAGATGCTTGAGGAATGGGGGCTGGTGACCGCAAGCCTCGGCCAGCTTTCGCCCTATCTGTCGATGTGGGGGCTGCTCGCCCTCTTCATCGGCGTCAGCGTCTGGCTCTATCGCGGCTCGATCGACCGTGCGCGCACGGCGAAGGTGATGGCGCGCGGCGATGAAGATACTTTAAGGCTGCCGGGGCCGCCGCGCCTCGCCGCCGACGGCGCGCTCCGGCGGGGCGCGGCGCAATGACGGACGGCGCCGATGCTCGGGCTTGACGGCTGCTTCACCCGTTATGTCGGGCGGCTCTTCATCATCCGCTTCGCGGGGCTCCTGCTTTTTTTCGTCATCATCCTGCAGATGCTCGACCTCCTTAACCGATCGGAGGCGATCAATGCGGCGGCGGGCGCGGGCGCGGATTCGATCGCGCGCTATATCTCGCTGCGCGCGCCGCAGATCGCGAGCCAGTTCACGCCTTTCGCAGCGCTCCTTGCGATCGTCGTGACGCTCTCCTCGCTCAATCTGTCGAGCGAGATCGTCGTCATGCGCGCGGCCGGCATGTCGATCCACCGCGTCTTGCGTCCGATCGGGGCGGCGTGCCTTCTCATCGCCGCCGCGCATTTCATTTTTCATGAAAGCGTCGTCGTCGATGCGGCCGCCGAACTCGAATATTGGGAGGCGAACGATTTCGAGGTCGGCCTCAGGCACGACGCGACGACGCGCACCAATCTGCGCCTGCAGCTTGAGGACGAGATCGTGTCCGCAGGATCGGCGGCGCGCACCGACGAGGGCGTCAGTCTGTCAAACGTCGTCATCTACGAGCTTGACGCTTTGGGGCTCGCGCGGTCCGTCATCGAGGCCCGGGCTGCGGTCTATGGCGAGGGCGGCTGGCGCCTCATCGACGCGCGCCAGCCGAGCCTGGAGCGGTCTGCAACGCCGGTCGCGTCGATGCCGTGGCGGACGTCGCTCGATCCGGAAACGCTTTTCGCCCTGTCGCTCAATCCCGATCGCGCCGGCATGGCGACCCTGATCCGGCAGATCGGCCAGCTGTCGCGCGACGGCGCCGACGCCGGCGCGGCGACGACCTCGCTGTTGGCGCGGTTCTCAAAGCCGATGGCGACGCTGCTGATGCCGCTTCTCGGCGCGATCGCCGGTTTCGGGGTCAGCCGGCAGGGCAATCAACTTGCGCGAGCCTCCGCGGGCGCCGGGCTCGGCTTCCTCTATTTCGTGGCCGAGAACCTGATGCTGGCGATCGGCAAGCTCGGCGCGATTCCGCCGATGCTCGGGGCCTTCTTTCCCTTCGCGCTGTTCCTCGTGGTCGGGTTCGCCATTCTGCTGGCGATGGAGAATTAAGCGAGGTTGTAGGTTGCAGGTTGTAGGTTGTAGGGAAAACGTGGCTTTCGGCGCCCTGCTTACAACCTATCACCTACCACCTACCACCTCATGACCGCCGTCCTTTCCCTTGGCTGCCGCCTCAACCTCGCCGAGGGCGAGGCCATGCGGCGTCTGGCGGAAGGCGCAGGCCTTGAAAACGCGGTCGTCGTCAATTCCTGCGCCGTCACCAACGAGGCCGTGCGCGAGACGCGTCAGAAAATTCGCCGCGCGCGCCGCGACCATCCGGACGCCGCCGTCATCGTCACCGGCTGCGCCGCGCAGATCGATGCCGGCAGCTTCGCCGCGATGCCCGAAGTCGACGCCGTGATCGGCAATGAGGAGAAGCTGAAGGCTGCGACCTGGGAAGCGCTCGCCGCGCGCGCCGCGCCGCGCGTCCTCGTCAACGACATCATGGCCGTGCGCGAGACGGCGGGCCATTTCATCGACGGCTATGGCGACCGCGCGCGCGCCTTTCTGCAAGTGCAGAACGGCTGCGATCATCGCTGCACCTTCTGCATCATTCCCTACGGCCGCGGACCGTCGCGCTCGGCGCCGGCGGCCGAGGTCGTCGAGGGCGCGCGCCGGCTTGTCGCGAACGGCCACAAGGAGATCGTGCTGACGGGCGTCGACATGACGTCGTGGGGCGCGGACCTTCCGGGCGCCTTGAGGCTCGGCGATCTTGTCCGGCGCCTTCTCGACGAGGTCCCGGACCTGTTCCGGCTGCGCCTTTCATCCGTCGACTGCGCGGAGATCGACGATGCGCTGTTCGAGGCGCTGACCGAAGATGCGCGCGTCGCGCCCTACCTTCACCTGTCGCTGCAGGCCGGGTCGGACCTCATCCTCAAACGCATGAAGCGCCGTCACCGGCGCGCCGACGCGATCGCGCTCGCCCGCGCGCTTCGGAGCGCGCGCGAGGGCTTCGCGCTCGGCGCCGATTTCATCGCCGGCTTTCCGACCGAAACCGAGGAGGATTTCGACGGCACGCTGAGCCTCATCGACGAGGCGGGGATCAATTTCGTGCACGCGTTTCCGTTCTCGCCGCGCGACGGCGCGCCGGCCGCGCGCATGCCCGCCGTCAAAGGGCCCGTCATCGCCGAACGCGCGCGGCGCCTCCGCGAGAAGGGCGCGGCGGCGACCGGGGCGTTTCTCATGAGCCTCGTCGGTCGCGAGGAGGTGGCGGTCGTTGAGAGCGGCGGGCGCGCAAGGCTCAGCAATTTCGCGAGCGTCTCCCTCGCATCGGGCGGGCGCCCCGGCGACCTTGCGCGGGTGAGGATCATCGCGCGCGAGGGCGACATGCTGACCGCCGAATTCTTGGGGGAGGCATGAAAAAAGCCGCGCCGGGAGATCATCCGCGGCGCGGCTTTGACAGTCAGAAACAGCAGCCTTAGGCCGCTTTCGCCTTGGCGCGCTTCGCCCGCTTTTTCTTCGCAGCCGGCTTCGCAGCCTTCTTGGCGGTCTTCTTCGCCGCGCGCTTGGCCGCGGGTTTGGCGGCTTTTCTTTTGGCCTTAGCCATGCACGTCTCCATGAAAAAGGCTGACTTAATTCAGCCATCGTGAAACAAGTTGCTGCTCCGCGGATTCTGGCAAGTAAAAAATGACGAACACGAGAAACTTTTTGGGCGGCCTGTTCGGAAAAAAACACGCTGACGATGCTGCGCGCGACCAACAGACAGCAACCGTTGATGCCCAGCCTACGGACGGTTCAGCGCCCGATGCGCCCGCTGCGAAGGGATTTTTTCAGCGCCTCGCCGCGGGCCTCTCACGCTCCTCGCAGAAGCTGTCGGACGGCGTTTCGGCGATTTTCACGAAGAAGAAACTCGACGCTGAAACGCTCAGCGACCTTGAGGAGCTGCTGATCGGCGCCGATCTCGGCGTCGCCGGCGCGGCGAGCGCGACCGCCGCTCTCGCCAAGGACCGCTTCGAGCGCGAAATAACCGATGCGGAAGTGAAGGAAGCGCTCGCCGATCATATCGCGGGGCTTCTCAAGGATCGTGAAAAGCCGCTGGCGATCGATCGATCCCGCGCGCCGCACGTCATCCTCGTCGTCGGCGTCAACGGCGGCGGCAAGACGACGACGATCGGAAAACTCGCCGCCCGTTTTCGCAGCGAAGGATTGAAGGTCGCGGTCGCGGCCGGCGATACGTTCCGCGCCGCAGCCGTCGAACAATTGAAAGTCTGGGCCGAACGCGCGGGCGCCGATTTTCACGCCAAGGCGACGGGGGCCGATGCGGCCGCGCTCGCCTTCGAAGCGCTCACCAGCGCCAGGGCTTCGGGCGCTGACGTCCTGCTCATCGATACGGCGGGACGGCTGCAGAACCGCAAGGAGCTGATGGACGAGCTCGCCAAGATCGTCCGCGTCATCGCCAAGATCGACCCGAGCGCCCCGCACGACGTCCTCCTCGTCCTCGACGCCACGGTCGGCCAGAACGCGCTGTCCCAGGCCGACGCCTTCCGCGACATCGCCGGCGTCACCGGGCTCGTTATGACGAAGCTCGATGGCACCGCCCGGGGCGGGGTGCTGGTCGCGCTCGCCGCGCGCCATCCGCTGCCGATCCATTTCATCGGCGTCGGCGAAGGCGTCGGCGACCTGCAGCCCTTCGACGCCAAAGCGTTTGCAAGAGCGCTGATGGGGATTGAGCGGTTTTAGGTTTTCCGCGTTCAGTGTTAGGGGAGCCCGCCTTCGTCATCCGCCGTCAAGATCCAACCCCGAAAACCTCGCCATGACCGCTCAACGCCTCACCGGCCGCGCCAAGTTCCTCGTCGATTTCGGGCCCCTGCTCGTTTTCTTCATCGCCTATTTTTTCGGCGCGCGGCTCGCCCCTGTCTTCGGGCGCGCCGTCGCGCCGGGCGAGGAGCTGTTCCTGGCGGTGCAGCTCTTCCTGCCTGCTTTCGCGATCGCCTTCGCCTACAGCGTCTGGCGCGAGCGGCGCATCGCGCCGATGCTGATGGTGTCGGGGCTCGCGGTCGGGGTGCTCGGCGGCCTGACGCTCGTCTTTCACAACAAGACGTTTTTCTACATGAAGCCGACGATCGTTTACGCGCTGTTCGCGCTGACGCTCGCCGCGGGCCTGTTCAGCGGGCGGAATTTTCTGAAGACGCTGTTCGACGGGGCGCTGCACCTTCCCGATGACGCATGGCGGACGCTGACGCGGCGCTACGCCTTTTTCTTCGCGGCGCTCGCCGCCGCCAACGAGATCGCCTGGCGCTGGCTCGCCCGCGACTGCGACCTGACGGCGATCGGCGCGGCGTGCGCGGGCGAGGCGGCGTGGGTCAATCTGAAGATCTGGGGCTTCACCGCGATCAATCTCGTCTTCGCGCTGGCGCAGGCGCCGTTCCTCGCCAGGCATGCGAAGGAGGGATTGGGGACCGGGAATTAGGCTGGAGCGCCTCGCAGGGATCGCGGACGGCGCCCGGATGCTTCACAGCCCTTCGACAGGATTTGAAAACACCGCGAACTCCTCGCGGCCCTCGACTTCCTTCCATTGCCGAAGCGCCCAGCCGACCGTCGGGAATGCGATGTCGGCCCAGGGGATTTTCTCCCATGGGAAGAGGTCCACTTCGAGGCTTTCAGGACCTGCCGCGTAGTCGGGCGTCTCAAGCCGCGCGCGAAACATGATTTGCACCTGCGATATGCGCGGCACGCTGTAGATCGCGAGCGTGCGGTCAAGGACGAGGCGGGCGCGCGCTTCTTCGAAGGCTTCGCGGCGCGCGCCGTCCTCGACCGTCTCGCCGGTCTCAAGAAACCCGGCCGGCAGCGTCCAGAACCCTTTGCGCGGGTCGATGGCGCGCCGGCACAACAGGATCCGTCCCTCAAGGGACGCGACCGAGCCGACGACGATCTTCGGGTTCTTGTAATCGATGAAGCCGCAGCGCCCGCAGACGTCGCGCGGCCGATCGTCGCCCGCGGGCGTCGCCTTGCGGAAATCGGGCGTCAAGGCGGGCTTTTCAGTCATCGTCCGCATCCTTACAATCAATTGCCGAATTATCCCGTCCGCAGATAATCCGTAGGAAGCTTATATTTCGCCGAATCCGCCGGCGGCGCCGTTGAAATTCACGCGAGCGATTACGATAATCCTTGACCAGAGGCCTGATCCAGTGAAAACGGGCCTTATCCGACCTCGCCGCGGATGCGCACGCCCGCCCGCGAGGACGACGACCATAATGGCGCCCGGAGGACGGGCGCGTGCTCCAGGGAGACTTCAACGCATGGCTTACGATCTCAAGAAATCGCCCGGCCACCTTCTGCGCCGCGCCCAGCAATACGCGCACGACCTGCATTCGACGGCGGTCGGCGCCGACGGCCCGACGCCGCGCCAGTTTGAAGTCCTGCACGTCGTTTCGAAAAATGACGGCCTCAGCCAGACCGATCTCGTCAATGCGACCGGCATCGACCGCTCGACGCTCGCGGACATGATCGCGCGCATGCTGAAGAAAGGCCTGCTGTCCCGCTCGCGCACCAAGGAAGACGCGCGCGCCAACGCGGTCAGCATCACCGCCGCCGGCAAGCGCGTGCTGTCGGGCGCCATGACGGGCGTCGCCAAGGCCGACGCCGGCGCTCTCTCGGTGCTGCCGAAGTCCCAGCAGGGCGCCTTCGTGAAAGCGCTCGCCGCCTACGCCGATGCGCTCGACAAGATGGGCGAGCCGGCGCCGGCCAAGAAAGCGGCCAAGGGCAAGAAGAAAGCGGCCTCCAAGAAAGCCAAGCGCCGGTAACGCGGCGAACAAATCTTCAAGTCTTCGAAGATGAGAGCCGCACGGCCTTCCGGGCGGCTTTTTCATCGCCCGCCCCCCGCTCATAGCCGCCGAGCGTCAGCAGGCGGTCATACATGACGAGCGCGGCGGCGACCGACAGATTGACGCAAAAACGCATCGGGATCTTCACAAGATGCGCGCAGGCCCCCTTGGCGGCCTCCGAGAGGTCGCCCTTTTCCGGCCCGAGGATATAGGCGGCCTTCAAGGGATGACGGAACGCGGGGAGGTCGACCGCCCGCTCGTCAAGTTCGACCCCGACCAGAACGCAATCCTTCGGCAGCACCATCTCCTCAATCGAGGCCCATTGATAAAGCGGCAGATGACCTTCGCTCTTCGACGTGTCGGCGAGTTCGGCCTCGCGCCGGTTGAGGTCCGATCCGATGGTGAAAGCAAAACTCGCCCCAAAGGCGTGACCGGTGCGCAAGACCGCGCCGAGATTCATCGCCTTTGAGATCCGTTCCGAGCCGATGCCGAAATAGCCGCGCATGGGGTCCTGTCGTTCCGCCCCCGCCATGTGACCGCGGCGGCGGGGGAATTTCAATCGGCGCCCGCATGACGGTATGAAGCATCCCGGCGATGGAGGCGGCATGGCGGAGTTTCTCGGAACAGCGGCGGCGCTTCTGACGACCGCGTCCTTTCTGCCGCAGGCGATCCGCGTCATCCGCACGGACGACACCCGCGCGATTTCGTTCGTCATGTATCTGATGTTCACCGCCGGCGTCGGGCTGTGGTTTCTCTACGGCCTCGCGATCGCCAGCATGCCGGTGATCGCCGCGAACGCGGTGACCTTTGTGCTCGCCGCGGTGATCCTGACGCAAAAGGTTCGCCACCTTTTGAGCGAGCGGCGAGGGCGCAGGCGATGACGAGCGCCGGATTTGCAAAACCCGCCCATCCCTACTTCCTGTCGCATTCGGTCGGACTGCTGCCGGCGGCCGCCGAGGCCGGGCTGACGCGCGATTTCTTCAATCCCTGGGCGGCGGGGCGCGCCGATCTCTGGCCGCTGTGGCTTGAAAAGATCGACGCCTGGCGGCGGGCGCTCGGCCGCGTCATCGGCGCTGACGCAGCGGACATTTGTCCGCAGACGAATATTTCCTCCGCGCTCGCCAAGATCCTGTTTTCGCTCCCGGAGGCGCGGGGCCGGCGGAAGATCGTCCTGACCGAGGACGACTTTCCGACGGCGGGCTTCGTTTTCGCTCAGGGCCGCCGGCTGGGACTTGAACCGGTGTTCCTGAAGGGCGGCCCCGCGCTGGCGGACGCCGACGCATGGAGCGCGGCGTTCGCAGACGACGTGCTTCTGGTCCATGTCACGCACGTCTTCTCCAACCGCGGCGTCAGGGCGCCGGTCGCCGAAATCGTCCGGCGCGCGAAAGCAGCTGGCGCGCGCGTCATCGTCGATGTCGCGCAATCGGCGGGCGCCGTTCCGGTCGACGCCGGCGCGTGGGGCGCCGACTTCGTCGTCGGCACGTCGATCAAATATCTCTGCGGGGGTCCCGGCGCGGCGTGGCTGTGGGCCGATCCGAGGAGCGCAGCCGCCTGCAACCCCGCCGATGTCGGCTGGTTCAGTCATGAGAACCCCTTCGAATTCGACATCCGCGATTTCCGCTATGCCGCGGGCGCGGCGCGGTTCTGGGGCGGTACGCCGTCGGTCGCGCCTTATATCCTGGCGCGCGCCGGCGCGGAGGCGATCGCCGCCGCCGAACCCGCCGCGATCGAAGCGAGAAGCCGGCGGCTTCTCGACCGGCTTTTGGCGCGCCTTCCCGCCGCCGCCGTCCTGTCGCATGCAACGCCCGGCGAGCGCGGTTCGGCGGTCATCCTGCGCCCGCGCCGCTTCGACGCGGCGCGCGCCGCGCTCGCTGAAGAGAAAATCGCCCATGACGAGCGCATGGACGGGTTCCGGGTCTCGGTTCATCTTTATACGGAGGACGAGGAGATCGACCGGCTGGCGGCGGTGTTGGAGAGGTTCGACTGAGGCGCACGCCCGACCTCTCGCGCGGGCGGCGGAGCGGGATCACGGCTCCAGCGTCAGCGTCACCGGAACATGGTCCGAGGGGCGTTCCCAGCCGCGGCAGCGGTCGTGGATGCGGATGGCGCCGGCGCCGCCGGCGAGCGCCGCCTTTTCAAGCGACGGCGACGCCCAGATATGATCGAGCCGGCGTCCGCGGTTCGACGCGCGCCAGTCCGCCGCGCGATAGGACCACCACGTGTAGAGCTTTTCCGGCTCTGGGATCAGCGCGCGCGCGACATCCGTCCAGCCGCCCGCCTCGACGGCGCCGTCGAGAAGGCCGACTTCTACGGCCGTGTGCGACACGACGTCGAGAAGCTGCTTGTGCGACCACACGTCATGATCGCGCGGGGCGACGTTGAGATCGCCGACGAGGATTTCCTTCTTGCGCGACCGGCCGCGCCCGGAAAAGCGCTCGCGGAGATCTTTCAGAAACTGCAGCTTGTGCGCGAATTTCTCGTTTTCGTCCGGGTCCGGAACGTCGCCGCCGGCGGGCACGTAGAAATTATGGACGCGCACGCCGAGGACGCTCGCGGCGATGTGGCGCGCGTCGTCCTTGCCGCAGAACTGCTCGGCCTCGATGTCCTTCAGCGGCGTTCTGGAAAGGATGGCGACGCCGTGATAGCCGGCCTGGCCTGACACCGCCTGATGCGCGTAGCCCGCCTGCGCCAGGGCTTTGCCCGGAAACTGATCGTTCCGGCACTTGATTTCCTGCAGACACAGGACGTCGGGCGCCTCCTCCTCCAGAAAGCGCACGACCTGATTGAGCCGCAGGCGCACGGAGTTGATGTTCCAGGTGGCGATTTTCATG
>CAZOEB010000052.1:0-20042 GCA_964578685.1 uncultured Caulobacterales bacterium | reverse complement strand
AATAGAAAAGGCGCGGATCGGTCGCGGCCGCCTTTACTTTTTCATACCAAAGCGGATGGTGCTCAACCGACACCAGCTTCTCAATAGAAGCGTAGCGCCTGAGGAAGTCGATCGTTGATCCGCCCGAGCCCCATTCGAGCAGCCGTCGCGGCTGCAGCGCCGTGATCGCAGCCGTGATCTGCGAGTACTCCACCGCATCGATAAAGACTCGCATCAGCGACCCCTAAAGCAAAAAGCGCCCCGTGTAAGCGGGGCGCTTTCTCGACTCTTGCGAAATTGTCTAGCGCTTGGAGAACTGGAACGAACGGCGAGCTTTCTTGCGGCCGTACTTCTTGCGTTCAACCGCGCGGCTATCTCGCGTGAGGAAACCGCCCGCCTTGAGCAGGCTGCGGAGGCCGGGTTCATAAAAAGTCAGCGCACGCGCGATGCCGTGTCGCACGGCGCCCGCCTGACCCGACGGTCCTGAACCTTCAACCGTGCAAAACACGTCGAACTGCCCGTTGCGGTCCGCGGCGACGAGCGGCTGCTTGATGATCATCTGCAGGACGGGACGGCCGAAATACTCGGCATGGTCCTTGTCGTTGATGATGATCTTGCCCTTGCCCGGCTTGATCCAGACGCGCGCGACCGCGGTCTTCCGCTTGCCGGTCGCATACGAGCGACCCTGACCGTCGATCTTGGGCTCGCGGATGATTTCGGGCTGCGCAGCAGAAAGGCCTGCTTCAGCGGCGACGGATTTCAGGTCTTCAAATGACGTGGCGCTCATCGATTAGGCGTCCTTGTGATTTTTGGAGTTCAAGGCGGCGACGTCGAGCTTCTGCGGATTCTGGGCCGCGTGCGGATGCTCGGGGCCGGCGTAGATCTTGAGGTTCGTCATCTGGCCGCGGGCAAGCGGGCTGTCTTTCGGCATCATCCGGCGCACCGCGTTCTCAAGAACACGCCCCGGGAAGCGGCCGTCGAGAATTTCCTCTGCGCGGCGTTCCTTGATGCCGCCCGGGTAACCCGTGTGCCAGAAAAACTTGTGCTGGCGGCGTTTGTCGCCCGTCAGGGTCACCTTGTCGGCGTTGACGACGATGACGTTGTCGCCGCAGTCGACATGGGGCGTATACATCGGCTTGTGCTTGCCTCTGAGGCGCATCGCGATGACGGACGCCAGGCGCCCGACAACGAGGCCGTCGGCATCGATCACCACCCACTTCTTGTCAACGTCCGCGGCCTTGGCGGAATAAGTCTTCATGGCCGGCTTCCTTCGGTCAAAAGAAGGCCGGGTGAGCGGAGTAGCCCTAGCCCGGCCAATTCGGACGCGGCGGATAACCCGCGGCGCCGGTTGCGTCAACGGGTCAGCCTGGAAATATCGCTGAAATCGACAAAAAATGCGTGTGGTATTTTATTACCATGCACAGACTGGCGGCTCCGGGGTCGGTACCCAGCCTTTCGAAACCTGCTATCAGGTCCACGCTGACAAAGGGGTTGCCATGCGTCACCGCGCCTTTCTGATCGCCGCCGTCCTCCTTTCCGCCTGCGACCGAAAAGCGGCGGATCCGGCGCCGGACGCTACGACCCCAACAGAGACCGCGGAGGTGGCAGCGGCCGACGCATTCGGCGCATCCGGCGATGAGGTGAACGACGTCGCGTTCTGGACACATCCGAGCGTCGCCTTTGAAAGCCTTGTTCTCACGGTGAATGATGCGGGGGTCGAGGCGTTCGCCGTCGAAACGGGAGAGCGCTTGTTCTCGGTATCGGGCGGGGCCGATGCAATTGAGGTCTTTTACGCCGAGGGATCGTCCCTCGGTTATCTCGTCGCCGCAGGCGACGGCGCCTATCGCATGTTCGCCATTGCGGCTGATGGAAAATCCGCGTCGCCGCTAGCCCTCTTTGACGCCTCAGCGGAGCAGCCGCGGTTCTGCATCAAAGGCGGCGCCCAACCGGCGCTTTATGAGATCGCCGGAGGAACGATCACGTCGCGGGCGCTGAAAATCGCCGCGGGCGCGGCCCAGCTCGCCGCGCCGATCAGGCTTGCCGATGCAGCCGGCGCGACCGCCTGCCATGTCGACCCGCTTTCGGATAATGTCATCGTCATCAGCGGCGACGGCGCCATCAAGCGTATCGACGCCGCGACCGGAACCATTTTCGGCGTTGCGTTGCTAGCCGATCTGTCGCCAACGTCCACCGGTCTTGCGGTCGGTCGCACGGAGACAGGCGATCCTGTCGTACACGTTGCGCTGCTAGATGGACGAGCGGGCGCGATTAGCCTGTTCGACGCCAGCGACGGCCACCCCCTTGGCGCGGTGCGCGTCAAGGCGACGTTCGACCTTGACGCCGTCGAAGCCGCGACACGCATCGAAATAGGCTCAGCAAACTTCGGCGGAGTTTATCGCGACGGCGCGCTTGCTGTTGTCACCTCGGGCGACGGCGCGCCCGTGAGGCTCGTTCCCTGGAACGGGGTCATGGGCGCTTTGTCGCTTCCTGTGCCGGCAGTCCCCAATCCTCGAATGCCTAAAGGCGAACCCGCGGAGGACCGCGTTATCTCGATCGAAGTCGTCGAGCCGTGAACGAGATAAAGCGCGGTCGAGAGGACGATGAGCGCCATCGCCTGGTGCGCAAGACCCAGCGCGAGCGGCGTACCGGCCACCAATGTCCATACGCCGAGCACTGCCTGGGCAAAGATGACCCCGAAAAGCATCCGCGCACGCCTCTCAAGAGGCGATTTGCGCGCGGCGATCAGCATCGCGGCGGCGGCGGCGAAGAGCGCATATGCGCCCACCCGATGGTTGAACTGCACTGCGGCGGTCGTCTCGAAGAGGTCGAGAAAACGCGGCGAGCTTTCAAAATAAGCCTCCGGAATGACGCGCCCGTCCATGAGAGGCCAGGTGTTATAGACCCGCCCCGCCCGCAGGCCGGCGACAAACGCGCCAAGGATCATTTGCGCGTAGACAACCGCGAGAAGAGCGATAGCGAACGGCGCCAGCCGATGCCGGGCGCGGCGGACCGGCGGCGCCGAAAGGTCGAGCGCAATCCACAGCATCGCGGCGAAGAGCAGGAGGGCAAGGCCGAGATGCGCAGCGAGGCGGTACTGGCTCACATCAACGCGATCGGTCAGACCGCTGGACACCATCCACCAGCCAAGGGCGCCCTGCAATCCACCGAGCATAAACAGCCCGAGGAGCTTCGCGCCCAGTTTGCGATCGATCCGGCGTGTGAGCGCGAAAAAAACAAGCGGGACGAGAAACACAAGGCCGATCACCCGGCCGAGGAAGCGGTGGCCCCATTCCCACCAGTAGATCGTCTTGAACTCGGCGAGCGACATGCCGAGATTAACCTGATGGTACTCCGGAATCGTCTTGTACTTTTCAAATTCAGAGAGCCAGTCCGCTTCGCTGAGCGGGGGGATCGTTCCGGTCACCGGACGCCACTCCGTGATCGACAAGCCGGAGTCGGTCAGGCGCGTTGCGCCGCCCACGACGATCATCAGCGCGACAAGGGCGCACATGACCGAAAGCCAGATAACGACGGCGCGTTTCGAAGAGGCGGATGTCGAAGTCATGGGGGGCTTTTAGTCCCGCTTCGCCGGCGGCGCGTGCGGCGCGCCGTCGCGGAGACCGCCCTATGACCCCCCGCTTCAAGAAACTGGTTGGGACCGCGGTACTGCTCGGAGGGCTCGTCGCTTATGTGCTCGGCGCAATTGTCATCGCTGACTTCGTGCCAAAGCATTGGCTTGCGCAGCTCTTGTTCTTCGCAACCGCCGGGATCGGCTGGGCGTTTCCGGCAATACCGCTCATCAAGTGGATGAACGCCAATGCCAAAGGCGGAAGGCGATGAGACGGCGCCTAGTTGGGCGGGCCCTGCTGCTGGCCGAGGCCGCCGGCCGGGAGCTGGCCGACGTTGCCGAGAAGCTGTTCCCAGAACCCGAGTTCCTTGCCCCGCGTCGGGGTCTCGCGCGAGGCCATCTTCACATCGACGCTGTCAGCAAGGCCGATCTCGTTCACCGCGGCGACCTTGCCCGATTCGTCAAACTGAAACTCGATGACCGTACGAGCGGTCACTTTCGGTTTGAAGAAAGCGCGCGCGGCGTCGAGGCTGTAGAGATAGTACCAGCGATTTCGGTCAAATGTTCCGATCATCGAAGGCTCGCCATATTTCGCGAGCACGCTTTCTTTTGTGTCGACGCCGGCCTTCGCCGTCAGTTCGGTTTCGCCGCGCTCGAGAACATAGCCGTGGGCGCTGCGATATGAGACACAGCCGGAGAGGCTTGCGAGAACCGCGAGTGACGCCAGAACGCTACCGAACTTCATGCTCTTGTTCCTCAAAGCCGACGACCATGGGGTTGCCGCGCGGATGGACGTCAGGATCTTACCCATGATTGCCGGATGGTTTAGGAAAGATCAGACCCAAAGCCAAGCGGAAACCCTCTTTGAGGGGCTAAACGAACAGGCGCGGCGGCCGGAATTCTATGAGCGTGCACGCGCGCCGGATACGGTCGAAGGCCGGTTTGAGGTTCTCGCGCTTCATATGTTTCTGATTATCCGGCGGCTAAAGCGGGACGCCCCCGCCAGCGACCGGCTTTCCGCCGCTATTCAGGAAGTGTTCTTCCGACGTCTCGATCACGCGTTGCGCGAGCTTGGCGTCGGCGACCTGTCGATCGGTCGCAAGATCAGGGGTCTTGCCGAAGCTTTTTACGGCCGCGCCAGCGCCTACGAGAAGGCGATGGGCGACGGCGCCAGGGATGCGATTTCAGCAGCGCTCGCGCGAAATGTTTTCGAGAGCGCGGACGCAGCACGCGCTTTGCCGCTGGCTGACTATCTCGTAAAGGCGGATCAATTGTTGGCGGAAGCGCCAGAGCATGATCTCTCCTGCGCCATCGCTCGCCTCAAGGGACTGAGCGCGGAAATCCAGGACGCAAACGCAGATGACCGATAACGTTCATGCCGTCGTGGAGATCGCTGCGCTGCACCGCAGCAGAAATACTTTCCATTTGGCGCCAGATGAACAAGCGCGCCGCGAGATCGCCGAAAGACTTGGAGAGCCAGGGATTCCGGCGCTGGAAGGGGACTTCATTCTCACGCCGTTTGGCGGCGGCGTCGAACTGACCTTGCACCTTAGGGCAAGGGTCGATCGCCTTTGCGTCGCCAGCCTCGAACCGTTGGCAGAGCTCGTCGATGAACACTATTCGATCCGGTTTGAGCGGGACTTTGAAGACGATGGGGAGAACGATGAGGAAGAGCTATCGCGCGAACCGCTGGAGGGCGACACGCTCGACCTGGCGGAAATCCTCGTCCAGCACCTGTCGGTGTCGCTGAGCCCGCACCCCCGCAAGGAGGGCGCAAGAAGCCTCGCCGAGGCCTATCGCGATCCTGTGAACCTGTCGCCTTTCTCGGGACTTAAGGGGATTGTTGACGGTGACGCCTGAACCTACCCATAAGCGCGGTTGGAACTCGCCGCGCCGGGAGCGCCAACCCAATTGACGGGACCGTCTGACGATAAGGGCCTCATCCCCCTCGGCGTCGACGCCATGGGCACGGATGCAGGGCCGGCAGCGCTCGTTGAGGGCGCGGCGCGTGCGCTCGAGGGCGGCGCTAAGGCCGCCATCACCTTTTTTGGCGATGAAGCCCAATTGAAGCCGTTGATCGCTCAGCACGCAGCGCTCGCTGACGCTGCGATCCAGCACTGCGCGGCGAGCGTCGCGATGACTGACAAGCCGATGCACGTCCTTCGGCGCGGACGCGACACATCGATGTGGAAAGCGATCGAGGCGCAGAAAGAGGGCCGCGTGCGCGCGGTCGTCTCAGGCGGCAACACCGGCGCGCTGATGGCGGTCTCACGCATGCAGCTTGGGATGATCGACGGCGTCGATCGTCCGGCGATCACCGCGCTGTGGCCGACGCCCCGCGGTCGCGTCGTCGTGCTCGACGTCGGCGCCAACGTCGAAGCGAACGAAAGCGAACTCGTGACTTTCGCAATCATGGGAGAAGCGTTCTTCCGTGCGCTGACCGGCAAGGCGAAACCCACGGTCGGTCTTCTCAATGTCGGCGCGGAGGAACTGAAGGGTCACGAATTGATACGTACAGCCGCGAAAACGCTCCGCGAGGCGGACCCGGACATGGCGTTTATCGGCTTCGTCGAGGGCAACGATATTTCCGAAGGGGCCGCCGATGTCGTCGTCACGGACGGGTTCACCGGCAATATCGCGCTGAAGACGGCGGAAGGCGCCGCGCGCCTTGTCGGCGGCTGGATCAAGGAGGCGCTGACGGGATCCCTGCTCGCCAAGCTCGGCTCGCTCCTAATGATCGGGGACCTCAAAAAGCTCAAAGAGAAGATCGATCCCTCTTCGGTCAATGGCGGCGTCTTTCTCGGCATCAACGGGACCGTCGTGAAAAGCCACGGCGGCGCGGACGCCATGGGGGTCGCAAGCGCCATCGAAATGGCGACGACGCTCGTCGGCAAAGGCTTTCGCCGGGAAGTCTCCGAAACCGTCGCGCTCGTGCGCGCTCGCGCCGAAGCGACGGCCCCGGCGTCCGGCGGCTCGATCAGGGCCGCCGAATGACCCTGCGCGCTGTCGTCACCGGTTGCGGCTCCTATCTGCCGAAGGACGTGATGACCAATCACGACCTCGCCGACCTCGTCGATACGAACGATGAATGGATCCGCGATCGCACCGGCATTCGCGAGCGGCATATCGCCGATGACGGCGAGCGGACATCCGACCTCGCAGTCGCCGCAGCGCTAGCGGCGCTTAAAGACGCTGGCCGCACGCCCGCTGACATCGATCTCATCATCGTCGCGACAACGACCCCAGACCTCACCTTCCCGGCGACCGCCGCGATCGTGCAGGCGAAACTGAATGCTCCCGCGGGCACGGCGTTCGACATCCAGGCTGTCTGCACAGGGTTCATTTACGCGCTCGCGACCGCGGAGAAATTCCTGCGATCGGGCCAGCACCGTTGCGCGCTGGTTATCGGCGCCGAGACGTTCTCGCGCATTCTCGACTGGAAGGATCGCGCGACCTGCGTCCTATTCGGGGACGGCGCCGGCGCTTTCGTCGTCGAGGCGATTGACGAAGCCTCGGCAGGCGGTCGCGGGGTGATGGGTTCGTTTCTTCGTTGCGACGGCCGACTTGTAGATCTTCTCTATGTCGACGGCGGCGTATCGTCGACGCAGACAACGGGCCACGTCCGCATGCAGGGCAACAAGGTCTTTCGCGAAGCGGTCGAGCGGATTTCCGCGGCGATGGTCGCCGTGTCAGATGAAGCCGGCGTCGATCCGCGATCGATTGACTGGTTCGTTCCGCACCAGGCGAATGAACGCATCATTCAGGGCGTCGTGAAGAAGCTGCATCTGCGGCCCGATCAGGTGATTTCGACGATCGCACGCCATGGAAACACGTCGGCGGCGTCGATCCCGCTCGCCTATTGCGAGGGCGTCAGGGACGGGCGCATCAAGCGCAGCGATCTCGTCATGCTGGAGGGGATGGGCGGCGGCCTCACGTGGGGCGCAGCGCTGCTTCGGGCATGAGCTTCGCTGCGAAGCAAACCTTTGAGGAAATTCAACCGGTTATTGACCCGCGCCGCACCGGGAGCCTAAGGTCCGCCCAAGACCCTTTGACCTTGCGAGGCGATCATGACTGACGGCACCCTGACCCGCGCAGATCTCACCGACGCCGTGCACAACGCGCTCGGCATCTCACGCAACGAATCATCCGATCATATAGAACGGATTCTTGAGGAACTGACCGTCGCGCTCGAGAACGGGCAGACGGTCAAAATCTCGTCGTTCGGGACGTTTTCGGTGCGGCAGAAAAAGCTCCGCATGGGAAGAAATCCGAAGACCGGCGAGGAAGTGCCGATCACGCCGCGCCGCGTCGTCACTTTTCGCGCTTCGCATGTTCTCAAGGACCAGATCAACGCTGCGCTCGCCGGCAAGAGCGCGGCTGCAGCGGAGTGACGTGACCTTAAGAAAATGGCGGTCGCAAAATCAGCAGAAGCGTTCAGGACAATCAGCGAAGCGTCGCTTGAACTTGACGTGCCCCAGCACGTGCTAAGGCACTGGGAAGACGCCTTCGGCCAGATCAGGCCGATGCGGCGTGCGGGCGGGCGACGGTATTATCGTCCCATCGATCTCGACGTGCTGCGCGGCGTGCGCGCGCTCCTCTACGAGTCGCGCTACTCGACGAAGGGCGTGCAGAAAATTTTCCGCGACCATGGCGTCAAATACGTCGCCGAACTCGGTCGCCTGGCGGCGGCGGGGCAAGCGCTGAACGTTGCGCCGATCGTCAACGAAGACGCCGATGACCGCGAGCCGGCGCCTGCAACGAAAAGCGCCGGAGACGCATCGCCGGCGACGCCCGCGGCGATCAACGAGCGCCTCAGCGCCTTGCTTCTGCGTCTCGAACGGGCGCAGCGCGCGCTCGACGACGCGGTGGTGGCGCTCGAAACCATTGATTTCGGCGTGCGGGAATAACGGAGTTCGGCCCGCATTGCGGTTCGATTGCCGGCCCCCTATAACGCCCTCGCTTTTCGGGGGGTCTCCTCCGATGAGAGGTCGGAGCGTGGCGCAGCCTGGTAGCGCACTTGACTGGGGGTCAAGGGGTCGCAGGTTCAAATCCTGTCGCTCCGACCATTCTTTTCAGCCCTCGAAATGATCGTAGCCGCGCTTCGGCGTCGCAAGCGCTGAGCCTTTCTCATCAAGAAGGCGGACGCCTTTTCCTCGAACGACGGCCCCGATGCGGGCGACCGGCGTCTTCGTCACCTGGCTCGCCATTTCTATCGAGCGGCGGCGCGCGGCGGGCGCGGTGAAGAGGATTTCGTAATCGTCGCCGCAAGAGGCGAGGTCAGCAATCGCGCTGTCGGCGTCTTCGCGCCCGCCGAGCCATTGCGCGGCCGGCGCTGAGAGCGGAATCTTCGCAGCGATCAGCTCAATGGCCGCGCCGGAGGTTTCCGCGATATGCCCCGCATCGGCGAGCAGCCCGTCGGAAACGTCGATCGAAGCGCTCGCAAGGCCTGCAACCGCGCCGCCGATCGCCATCCGCGGCGCCGGCAATCTGTACCGATCGACCAGAAACTTCTTCGCCGAAGCGGTCGGCTTGATCACCGCTTGAAGCGCACGCAGCCCGAGGCCGGCGTCGCCGATCGTGCCCGTGACATAAACGTCGTCGCCGGGGCGTGCGCCGTTTCTGCGGATCATTCCATCGCTTGCGGGCGCGCCCATCATCGTCACCGACACCATCAGCGGCCCCTTGTCGGCGTGCGCCGTCGTATCCCCGCCGAACAGCGAGAGCCGGAAGAGCTCCTGGTCCTCAGCGAGGCCGCGCACGAAGTCGGCGATCGCTTCTTCCCTCACCCCGCGCGGCCATACGCATCCCAGAAAATAGCCAACGGGCTTTGCGCCCTTCGCCGCAAGATCGGAAAGATTGACGCGCAGCGCCTTCTTCGCGACGAGGTCGCGCGGGTCTTTGGGGAGAAAATGGACGCCTTCGACGAGGACGTCCTTCGTGACGACGAAGGGCCCGACCGCCGCCGCATCATCCGTCAGCGCGAATGCGCCGGCGTCAGTCGCGAGCGGCGCAAAATGGCGGGCGATGATGTCGAATTCGCCGTTCAAGCGCGGCGCGCTCCGGCGCCGCCGTCCGCAGGCTCGGAAGGCCGAAAGTCACGCGCGACCCCGTCGAGCGCGGCGTTGACGAAGCTGCGTTCGGTCTCGCCGAAGAAGCTCCCGGCGATCTCGACATATTCATCGAGAATGACCCCCGACGGCGTCGAGGAATGCTGCAAGAGCTCATAAGCGCCCGCGCGCAGGATCGCGCGCGCCGTCGCGTCAAGTCGCGCGAGCGTCCATTTCGACGACAGGCGCCGCTCGATAGCCGGGTCGATTTTCATCTGTAGACGGACGACTCCGCGGACGATGTCGTCGAAAAACCCTGCGTCGGCGTCCGCGAATTTTTCGCCGTCGATGTCGGCGCCCATCCAGTGCCCGCGAAAATCGGCGATCGTCTTTTCAACACCCGCCCCGCTCGTCTCCATCTGATAGAGAGCCTGGACGGCGGCGAGGCGCGCGGTGCGTCGGTTCTGAAGAGTTTCAACGGTCACTGACTATGCTGAGCGGCGATCACGCGCCGCCCGCTCCTTCCTGATCTTCAAGCTCGCCGATGAACTCGCCGAAATCCCGCGCCTCGCGGAAATTCCGATACACCGACGCATAGCGCACATAGGCGACGTCATCGAGCCCGGCGAGCCCCTGCATGACGAGTTCGCCGACGACGCTCGACGGGATTTCGGACTCGCCGAGCGATTCAAGGCGCCGGATGACGCCGGTCAGCATCTGCTCGACGCGCTCGGCGTCGACGTTCCGCTTGCGCAAGGAAATCTGCACGGATCGCATCAGTTTGTCGCGATCGAAAAGCTCCCGGCGCCCGGAGCTCTTGATGACGACGAGCTCGCGCAGCTGCACGCGTTCGAAGGTCGTGAATCGCCCGCCGCAGGCCGCGCACTGGCGCCGGCGCCGGATCGACGAGCCGTCTTCGGCGGACCGTGAGTCCTTTACTTGCGTATCCTCGGAGCCGCAGAAGGGACAGCGCATGGCGTAAGGGTTCCCTGCCGCCTCAGGCGTAAATCGGGAAGCGCGCGGTCAGCGCCTTCACTTTCGGCCTAACGCCGTCAGCGATGGCTGCCGCGTTCCGCCCCGCGGCGAGACCGTCGAGCGTTTCCGCCATCAGCCGGCCGACCTCGCGAAACTCGGCGACGCCGAAGCCGCGCGTCGTGCAGGCGGGCGATCCGACGCGCACGCCTGACGTCACCGTCGGCTTCTCGGGATCGAAGGGCACGCCGTTCTTGTTGCAGGTGATGCCGCAGGCTTCGAGCGTTTCTTCGGCGGCGGCGCCTTTGACGCCCTTCGGCCGCAGATCGATGAGCGCAAGATGGGTGTCGGTGCCGCCGGAAACGACGGCGTATCCGGCCTCGACGAGGGTCGATGCGAGCGCCTTGGCGTTCGCCATCACCGCGCGCTGATAATCCTTGAATTCTGGGCGCAGCGCTTCGCCGAATGCGACCGCTTTGGCCGCAATGACATGCATGAGAGGCCCTCCCTGGATGCCGGGGAAGAGCGCCGAGCGGACTTTCTTCGCCAGATCCTCGTCATTCGTCAGCACCATTCCGCCGCGCGGGCCGCGCAGCGTCTTGTGCGTCGTCGTCGTGACGACGTCTGCGACGCCGACGGGCGAGGGATAAAGCCCCGCGGCGACGAGCCCGGCGAAATGCGCCATGTCGACCATCAGCTTCGCGCCCACGCTGTCGGCGATCATCTTGAATTTCCGGAAATCGATGAACCGCGAATAGGCGCTGCCGCCGGCGATGATGATTTTCGGGCGGTGTTCTTCAGCCTGCCTCGCCACAGCCTCGAAATCGATAAGCTGGTCGTCGGGCCGGACGCCGTAATGCACGGCCTTGAACCACTTGCCGGACTGGTTCGCGCGTCCGCCATGCGTCAAATGTCCGCCTGCGGAAAGATCCATGCCGAGGAAGCAGTCGCCGGGCTGCATCAGCGCCATGAAGACCGCTTGATTCGCCTGGCTGCCCGAGTGCGGTTGCACAATCGCTTCAGAGCAACCGAAGAGATTCTTCGCGCGCTCGATCGCTAAGTTTTCCGCCTGATCGACGAATTCGCAGCCGCCGTAATAACGCTTGCCGGGGTACCCTTCCGCATATTTGTTGGTGAGCACCGAGCCCTGCGCTTCCAGCACCGCGCGGCTGACGATGTTTTCCGAAGCGATCAGTTCGATCTGGTCTTGCTGGCGCGCGAGTTCGCGGCCGATGACGGCGGCGATATCAGGGTCGCTGTCCGCCAACCTTGTGGAAAAAAAATCATTTGAATTCAAGGCCTCGGCGCGGCGCATGGCGGCTCCTTCAAGTCGCGGGAGGGGAAGCGGGGCGCACCCCTCACTCCTATAGCGGCGCCTGCTGCGAGCGGCAATCGAAACGCCGCTATCGACTGCGCGGCAAGTCGAAGCCGGCGGCGCGCCGGCGCAAAAGAATATCCGTCGCAACAACCGGGCGACTTGTCGAAAACCGGATTACAACTTGTTTGAATAAGCGCTGACTGTACTTGCGCGGCTGCGCGTTGAGGTCTAAACGCACCGTCACATCCTGGCGGTTCAATTGGGCGACTCAACAGGATTTCTCCGGAAGCGAGCTCATGGCTTCCTGTCGCGGCCGTCGCGAAAGCGCCGACGCGCCGCTGTCTGAAACAGAAGGACGTTCTTAAATGGCTGAAAAGGAATTGACGCTCGGACCGGGCGATACGCTGCATCTTGCGACGGACATCGTCTCGGCCTTCGTCAGCAACAACACGGTCGCGGCGGACAAGCTGCCCGGCTTGTTGCAGGACATTCACGATGCGGTGCGGGCGCTCGCAGCGGGCGGCACGGCGAGCGCCGGCAGCCAGGCGCCGGCGGTGCCGGTGAAGAAGTCGATTACGCCCGATTACATCATTTGTCTTGAAGACGGCAAGAAGCTCAAAATGCTCAAGCGCTATCTGCGCACGCAGTATGGGCTCTCGCCGGAAGACTACCGCCGCAAATGGGGCCTGCCCGCCGATTATCCGATGGTCGCGCCGAACTACTCCGTTCGGCGGTCGAACTTCGCCAAGCAGATCGGCCTCGGCCGCGCGGGCGGCAAAGCGGCGCCGAAGCGGACCAAGGCGGCCAAGGGCCGCGGCCGCCCGAAAAAGGCGGCTTGAAGCTCTGAGATTGCGTGCGTCGCGGGCCGGGCGGTTACCGCCCGCCCGCGATGCTTCATCGACCTTCAGGCGCGATAGCGGCCGAACAGTTCGACGAGTTCGTTGAATTTCTCTCGCTGCGCGCCGGCGTCGCCGTCGCTGATCGCAGCCTCGACGCAATGCGCGGCGTGGTTCTTCAATAACTCGTCTTCGACCTTTCGCAGCGCGGCCTTGATCGCCTGCACCTGCGTCAGGATGTCGATGCAGTAGCGGCCTTCCTTGACCATGGCGGATACGCCCCGGACCTGACCCTCGATACGACTGAGCCGGGTGACGATGGGATCGCGCGTTTTTTCGGAGTGCTGGTGCATTTGACAAATACCCTATAGGGGTATACGTAGCGCGCTCGAGATCGCCGGTCAACACCCGGCTGCGAGAACAAACCCCGGACTGAAGAGGGACGCCATGCGCCTTGCCTTCCTGATCGCCGCTTTCGCCGTCTCGCCCGCCGTCGCCGACCACGGACATGGCGAGGAAAAGGCCGCCGCCGCTCAAATGGAGCACAAGGACCATTGCGGCTTCCCTGCCGCTGAGGGCCGCGTCGTCTCTCTCGATGTCGCCAAGCGCCGCGTGACGATCGCGCATGAAGCGATCGAGCCGCTCGGATGGCCAAAGGCGGAGACGGAAATCGCGGTTGAAAAATCCGTCGATCTCGCCGCCTTCGCGGCCGAAGACCGCGTTCATTTCCTGATGGCGCCCGACAAGAAGCGCAAGGGAACGGAAATCGCCGCGATGTGCGCGGCCGACGCCGACGCCGCCGCGCATGAGGTCTGCATGAGCGCCATGCACAAAACGGCGATGACGCGGGCGAGCGCCGCCGGCAAGGAATGTGCGGGGATGTCCCATGACGCGCATGAAGGGCACGGCGAAAAAAAGAAAAAGGACGACCACAGCGGCCATCACTGACCGCTGCGCTTCGGAAGCGTGATGCGTAACAATCTTCCCACGATTTCCCGGCGTCGACTGCTCGCCGGCGGCGCGGGGCTGGCCGTGACTGCGGGTTTGATGCCCGCCTGGGCGAAGAGCGCGGGCGCGGGAAATCGCGGCATCTTCGAAGTCGCCGCGCGCGACTTCGACCTGACGGTCGGCCATGCGCCGGTCACGCTCGACGGCAGGCTGGGCCATGCGATCGTCGTCAACGGCACGCTGCCGGGGCCGCTCCTCCGCTTCCGCGAGGGCGAGACGGTGGCGCTCCGCGTGCGGAACACGCTCGATGAGGACACCTCGATCCACTGGCACGGGCTTCTCCTGCCCTTCACCATGGACGGCGTGCCGGGCGTCTCCTTTCCCGGCATTAAGCCCGGCGAGACGTTTGAATATCGATTTCCCGTCCGGCAGTCGGGCACCTACTGGTATCATTCGCATTCCGGCCTGCAGGAGCAGATGGGCCATATGGGCCCGCTGATCATCGACCCCGCAGGCAAGGACCCTATCGCGTCCGATCGCGAGTACGTGCTCGTGCTCTCCGACTGGACCTTCGAACACCCGCACAAGGTTTTCGCACGCCTCAAGAAGTCGAGCGAGGTTTATAATTTCCAGCAGCGCACGGCCTTCGATTTTCTGCGCGACGTGCGGAAAGAGGGGCTTGGCGGCGCCGTCGCCGACCGCAGCATGTGGGGCCGGATGCGCATGTCGGCGACCGACATCGCGGACGTGACCGGCGCCGTCTACACATACCTCATCAACGGCCATTCGACGGCGGATAACTGGACGGCGCTGTTTCAGACCGGTGAGCGCGTGCGGCTGCGCATCATCAACGCCTCGGCGATGACGATCTTCAATTTTCGCATTCCGGGACTGCCGATGCGCGTCGTTGCGGCGGATGGACTGCCTGTTGCGCCGGTCGAGACGGACGAATTTCAGATCGGCGTCGCCGAAACCTATGACGTCATCGTCGAGCCGACGAAGGCGCGCCCCTTCGCGCTGGTTGCTGAATCGATCGACCGCTCGGGACAGGTCGTCGCCACCTTCGCGCCGGAAGCTGGGCTTGTCGCGACCGCGCCGCTCTTGCGCGAACGTCCGATCCTTACGCACCGCGATATGGCGATGAGCCACGGCGCGATGAGTCATGACGGCATGGATCACGCCTCGATGGATCATGGCGCCATGAGCGCCGGCGAACCGCAGCGGCATGACCACAAGCTCGGCAGCGCCGTCGACATGGTCGCCGAGACCCCGTCGAACCGGCTCGGCGATCCGGGTATCGGCCTTGAAAACGTCGCCCACCGGACGCTGCGTTATGCGCAGCTCAGGAGCCTTGAGCCGAACCCCGACACGCGCGCGCCGGAGCGCGAGATTGAAATCCATCTCACCGGCAATATGGAACGCTATATGTGGTCCTTCGACGGGGTGAAGTTCAGTCACGTCGATAAGCCGATTATCTTCCGGGAAGGCGAGCGAGTGCGCGTCACGCTCGTCAACGACACGATGATGACCCACCCCATTCACCTGCATGGGATGTTTTTCGACCTCGTCGTTGATGACAGCGACCGGAAGCCGCGCAAGCACACCGTCAACGTCAAGCCGGGCGACAAGCTTTCCTTCGACGTGACGGCGGACGCCGTCGGCGACTGGGCGTTCCATTGCCACCTGCTGTTTCACATGCACGCCGGCATGATGCAGGTCGTGTCCGTCATGCCGCGCGAGCCCGGCGCTGTCAGCCAAGCGCGGCTTTGATGCGCATCTTCCTCTCATGCGCGTTCGCCCTTGCGTTCGCGGCGTCCGCCGGGGCGAGCGAACCGGGCGCGCAGGCCGACGCCTATTTCGATCGCGACGCGATGGCGGCGGCGCGCGCGGCGCTGCGCAAGGAACATGGCGGGGCGCCGAATTATTTCCTCATCGCCGAGCGGCTTGAATATCAGTCGAATGACGGCGCGCCGGCGCTCCTTTTCGAGGGTCAGGGCTGGTGGGGAACCGACCGCAACAAGCTGTGGGTGAAGTCCGAGGTTGAGCGCGATTTCGACGCGGGGCGCTTCGAGGAGGCGGAGGTGCAGGCGCTGTGGTCGCGTCCTGTCTCGCGCTTTTTCGATTTTCAGGCCGGCGTGCGGCATGACTTCGTGCGCGGCGCAGACCGGACTTTCGGCGTTATCGGCGTGCAGGGTCTTGCGCCATACTGGTTCGAGATTGACGCCGCGATCTTCGTCAGCGGCGAAGGCGACATCTCCGCGCGCTTCGAGGCCGAGTACGACCTCCTCCTGACGCAGCGTCTCATCCTCCAGCCGCGCACGGAGCTTAATTTCGCCGTGCAGGAGGTCGAGGAGATCGGCGTCGGGTCGGGCCTTTCGACCGCGGAGATCGGCGTCCGGCTGCGCTACGAGTTCAGCCGCCAGATCGCACCCTATGTCGGCGTCAGCTGGGAGCGCGCCGTCGGCGAGACGGCGGACTTCGCGCGTGCGGACGGCGAAAATGTCGGCGCGGTGTCGGCGCTCGCCGGCGTCAGGCTGTGGTTCTGACATCGTCTTCCGCCGGCGCCTTGTCGGCGTCGACCGCAATCGTGAAATGCTCGGCGCGCGTCAGCACCCAGATGAGGCCGCCGGCGGCGCCGATGACGACGCGCGTCAGGCCGAAGATGATCGACATTGCCAGCGCCGCGGGTGCGGCGATCCCGGCGGCGCCGAGGAAATAGACAAAGCTCGCCTCGCGCACGCCCCAGGCGCCGAAACTGATCGGAACCATCGCGACGAGAAACGCCGCGGGCAGCAGCGCAAGTAGCGCGATCGGATCGAAGGCCAGCCCCAGCGCCGCCCCAATGCACAACACGGCGCCCGCGCGCAGGAAATGCTGCACGGTGAGAAAAAACCAGCCGCCGGGCGTCGTCTTCGTGAGCAGCATGCGCACGTCCCCCGACAGCTCCGCTGCAAAAGCGAGCGGCCCGCGACGCAAGCGCGCAGGCGCCCGCGCGATCAGCGGTCCGCCGACCACAAGGCCGGCGAAGGCCGCGAGCGCGGCGGCGAACACGGCGGCGAGCGCCAGCCGGTCGCGCGGCGCTTCAAGCGCATTGACGACATAGGGAAGCCCGAGGCCGATCACGGCGATCAGCGCCGCGAACGACATCAGCCGCGCGGCGGCGACCAGCCGGATCGAGCGCGCAGTCGTCGCCCCCGCGGCGCGCATCTGGGCGACGCGGAAGAGGTCGGCGCCGACCGTCGACGGCGCGATGTTGACAAAAAACCAGCCGACGATTCCGAAGAGCATCGCCGTCCGGAACCGCATGGTGAGACCGGCGGGCGTCATCGACTGCGACCAGTAGGCGGCGTCGGCGACAATGATCAGAAGGCTCGCCCCGAGCGCCGCAAGGAGCCACAGGGGATCGGCGCTGCGCATCAGCTCAAACGCCGCCGCGAAGTCGACGCGGCCGGCGATGACATAAAGGATGAGCCCGGCGACCGCGATCTTGATGAGCGTCTTCAGCGGCATAAGACGGCCCAATCGGCAAGGGTCGCGCGGCGCGCAGTGTTTCGGTATAGGAATGCGGCGTCCGCCCTTGCAAGAAGACGGATGGTTTGGCGCGTTGGGGGGCCCCGATGGTTAATCGTGACATGTCGAAAGTTCTCGCGATCTGCATCGACTCGATGAGCCTTGACTACATCCGGCCGCATCTTGATCGCCTCCCCGCCTTCCGGTCGCTGCTTGAGACCGGCGCCTATAGCCGGCTTCAAACGTCCGCAGCGCCGCTGACCGCCAGCATCTGGGCGAGTTTTGCGACCGGTGAACAGCCCGGCGCGCATGGTCATTACTATCCGTTCCAGTGGGACCCTGACCGCATGGATTTCGCGCGCACCGCCGCCGCACGCTGGCGCAGCCGCGTCGGCTTCGAGCCCTTCTGGTACGGCCTTGCGCGCGAGGGGGTCAAAACCATCGCTTTCGATCCGGGTACGCCCTATGTCCTCCCGGGCGCCAGGCACACCGAGATCGTCAACTGGTCCTATCAGTCGACCGGCGCGGTGAGCACGACGGACCCCGCGCTTCTCGCCGGACTTCGCCGCCGCTTCGGCCGTCGCCCGATCGGCAAGGAAGTCCCGGTGCCGAAGACGCTCGCCCACAGCCGGCGCATGCGCGACGACCTCATCGCCGCCATCGAGGCGAAGGCGAACGCGGCCCTCTGGCTGATGGAACGCGAAGATTGGCGGCTTTTCCTCACCGGTTTTTACGAAGTGCATCGCGCCGGCCACAACCTGCTCGTCGTCGACGGCGACTACGGATCGGAGGCCGATCCGGACGCGCTCCTCGCTGTTTACGAGGCGCAGGACCGCGCACTCTCCCGCCTTCTCGACAGGGCCGAGAGCGCCGACACGACGACGATCGTATTTTCCATGCACGGCATGGTTCCCAACTGGTCGCAGGAACATTTCACCGGCCGGATCATTAAGCGCCTCAACGAGGTCTGGAACCTCGCGAAGGGCGGCGCGCCGCGTCCGCCGAAAAGCGAAAACCTGATGTCGCGGCTGCGCGAGAAGATCCCGCCGCAGGTGCAGTTCACGCTCGCCTATATGCTCGGCGAGCATGTTCAGGACTGGGTCGTCAATCGCGCGATCACGGGCGGCCTCGACTGGGCGAAGACGCCTGCGTTCCGGCTCGCTTCGGGCGGCGAAGGCTATATCCGCCTCAACATCAAGGGCCGCGAGCGCGAGGGATGCCTCGAACCCGGCGAGGTCGCGGGCTATGTCAGCTGGCTCAAGGAGCGGCTCGCCGAGATTAAGGTCGCCGATACGGGCGCGCCGTTCTTCCGTGAACTGATCGATGTCGCCGCCGTCATGCCCGGCGAGCGCAGCCGCTATCTTCCCGATTACGTCATCGTCTACGCGCCGCAAGAACCGGTGAGCGCGATCACCTCGCCGGCGATCGGCAGGCTCGAAGCCCATCTCGGCACCGGGCGCGGCGGCAACCATGCGCCTGACGCTTTCATGATCGTGACCGGGCCCGGAAAATCTTCCCCTTCGCGCGACAGGGTCGCCGATATCTGCGACATGCGCCGTTTTATCGAGACGCTGCTCCTCTCCAACGCTGCGGGCGCGCCCCAACGCGCAGCGACGCTCGCCGACGCCTGAGCGATGAACGCGGGCGCGGCGCTTCCGATCGACGAGGCCTTGCCGCGGATAAAGGGCGCTCTCGGTGCGCGGAACCGCCTCGTTCTCGCCGCGCCGCCGGGCGCGGGCAAGACTACCCGCGTGCCGCTTGCGCTGCTCGACGAGGAATGGCTCGCCGGCCGGCGCATCATCATGCTTGAGCCGCGCCGCATCGCCGCGCGCATGGCGGCCGAGCGTATGGCGGCGACACTCGGGGAGAAAGTCGGCGGCGTCATCGGTCTTTCGACGCGCGTCGACCGGCGCGTCAGCGCGAAAACGCGCATCGAAGTCGTCACGGACGGGCTCTTCACGCGGCGTATTGTCAGCGAGCCTGACCTTGACGGGGTCGGCGCCGTTCTCTTCGACGAATTTCACGAGCGCTCGCTCGCAGCCGATCTTGGCCTTGCGCTTGCGCGCGACGTGCAGGGCGCGCTGCGCGAGGATTTGCGTCTCGTCCTGATGTCCGCGACTCTCGATGTCGCGCGCATCGCCAAGACGTTTGACGCGAGCGTCGTCGAAAGCGAGGGGCGCATCTTTCCGGTCGAAACGATCTATCTCGGCAAATCTCCGGATCCGATCGAGGACCAGGCCGCGCGCGCCGTGCGCCGTGCGCTGCGCGAGCAGGACGGTTCGATGCTCGTCTTCCTGCCCGGCATGCGCGAAATATTGCGTACAGTCGAGCGTCTCTCCGATTTGCCTGCCGATGTCATCCTCGCGCCGCTTTACGGCGCGCTGCCGCCCGCCGAGCAGGACCGGGCCGTCACGCCGGCGCCCGCCGGCAAGCGCAAGGTCGTCATTGCGACCGACATCGCCGAAAGCTCGCTGACGATCGAGGGCGTCACCGCCGTCATCGACGCCGGGCTTTCGCGCGTTCCCGACTACGACCCTGACGGCGTCGGCGCGACGCTGGTGACGCGCCGCGCATCGCGCGCCAGCGTCGACCAGCGGCGCGGGCGCGCGGGGCGTCTTGGACCCGGCGTCTGCTACCGTTTGTGGGATGAGGAAGGAACGCGCGGCCTGCTCGCCGAGCCGGTTCCCGAAATTCTCGCCGCCAATCTCGACGGCCTCGTGCTCGCGCTCGCCGAATGGGGCGAAAAGGACGCTGCGCGTCTTCCTTTCATCGACCCGCCGGCGCCGGGCCGCCTTGTCGCGGCGCGCGCGGCGCTCGCGGCGCTTGGCGCGCTCGACGAGAACGGCGCCCTCACCGAGCGCGGG
>CAZOEB010000051.1:1226-20115 GCA_964578685.1 uncultured Caulobacterales bacterium | reverse complement strand
CGATGACCGCGCGCTCGGCATGCTGAAGCGGCGAAGCGAAGCCGCCGCAGACGACATCGCCGAGGACGTCGAAGATGACGACATCGGTGTCTTCGAGGAGATGATGTTCCTTGAGGAGCTTCACCGTCTGGCCGACGACATAGCCGCCGCAGCCTGTGCCGGCGGGCGGCCCGCCCGCCTCGACGCACATGACGCCGTTATAGCCTTCGAAAACGAAATCCTCGGTGCGCAGTTCTTCCGAGTGAAAGTCGACCGCTTCAAGCGCATCGATGACGGTGGGGGCGAGGCGCTTCGTCAGCGTGAAGGTCGAGTCATGCTTGGGGTCGCAGCCGATCTGCAGGACGCGCTTGCCGATTTTCGAGAAGGCGACCGACAGGTTCGACGAGGTCGTCGACTTGCCGATGCCGCCCTTGCCGTAGACGGCGAAGACCTTCGCGTTGCCGGCGTCGATGCGGCTGTCCATCTTCACCTGCACGCTGCCGTCGCCGTCGGTGCGGCCCGGGCGTGGGCGCGCCGAGACAGCGGGGCCGCGGGGGCGTTCGAGGTCGAGAACCGTCATTATGTATTGCTCCTCATGCGGCCGCGCCTGCGGTCACGCCTTCAAGTCTGTCTTCAAGGTCTTCGCCGGCGCGTTTCAGCGCGGCGAGCGTTTCGGGATCGGGCGTCCAGTACCGGCGGTCCGACGCCTCGATGAGGCGATTGGCGACGCGCGCGCAGGCTTTCGGGTTGAGGCTCGCGAGCCGCTCGCGAAGGTCAGCGTCGAGAACGTAAGTCTCAGTGATCTTCTGATAGACCCAGGCGGGCACCTCGCCCGTCGTCGCCGACCAGCCCATGGTGTTGGTGACGTTCGCCTCGATCTGGCGCACGCCCTCGAAACCGTGGCGCAGCATCCCTTCATACCATTTGGGGTTCAACGTGCGCGTGTGGGTCTCGAGCGCGACCTGCTCCTTGAGGGTGCGGACGGCGCCCGGCCCGGCGGTCTGGTCGGAGATGTACATCGCGGCGTCTTCGCCCCTGGCGCGCTTCACCGCGCGGCCGATGCCGCCGAGCGTGTCGAAATAATGGTCGATCGTCGTCACGCCGAGTTCGACCGATTCAAGGTTCTGATAGGCGACATCGACGTGAGAGAGCAGCGACTTCAGCACGGCGGGCTGCTGCGCCGGCGCGCCCGACACGCCGTAGGCGAAACATTTGCGGCGCGTGAAGGCTTCGGCCAGCTCGTCCTCGTCGCGCCAGGCGCTGGAGTCGATGAGCTGGTTGACATTGGCGCCGTAAGCGCCGGTCGCGTTCGAGAATACGCGCAACGCCGCCGTCTCGATATCGACGCCTTCCGACGCCATGCATGCGAGCGCGTGCTTGCGGATGAAATTCCAGTCCAGGGGCTCGTCCGCCTTCGCAGCGAGGAGCGCGGCCTCGGCGAGCATCCGCGTCTGCAAGGGAAGGAGATCGCGGAAAATTCCGGAGAGCGTCGCGACGACGTCGATACGCGGATGAGTGAGCTCGGAAAGCGGCGCAAGGCTCGCCCCGCAGAGGCGCCCGTAAGAGTCAAAGCGTGGGCGAGCGCCCATCAGGGTCAGCGCCTGCGCGAGCTGCGCGCCTTCAGACTTCATGTTGTCCGCGCCCCAAAGCACGAGCGCGATAGTCTCGGGGATCGCGCCTGTCGCCTCGCGATGGCGCGCGATGAGGCGTTCGGCCTGTTCCGCGGCGGACTTCATGGCGAAGGCGCTCGGCATCCGGAAGGGGTCGAAGCCGTGAACATTACGCCCGGTCGGCAGCATTTCCGGCGTGCGGATGAGATCGCCGCCGGGCGCGGGCGCGATGAAGCCGCCGTCGAGCGCGCGGATGATCGCGGCCGTCTCGTGGTCGGCTGAAAGATGCCTGTTCGTCTCGACAAGGCGCTCTGCAAGAGCGCGCAGCGCTTCTTCGCTGACGGAAAGTCCGGCCTTCTTGAGGGCCTGTGCGGCGTTTGCGCCGCTGACGATCGGCGCAACCAGCGCTTCGGCTTCGGGATGTTCGCTCGCGGCGACGACGGAGCGAAGCGTCGCCGCGCGTTCATCCGCAGTCATCGGCGCGCCGACGACATGAAGGCCTTCGGGGATCAGCGAGCGTTCAAGGGTGCGCAGATTTTCGACGATTGCTTCGACGCGCTCGCCGGCGACGCCCAGCGTTTCGGCCTGCTCGATGATCACCGTCGCGAGGCTATCGCGCTCCGCCGCATCGGGCGCGGTCATGCGCCAGCGATCGATCGTCGCCTTGAGGTCAGTCAGTTCGCGGTAGAGCCCCGCATTCGTGACGGCGGGCGTCAAATAGCTGATGAGCGTCGCTCCCGAACGGCGCTTGGCGAGCGCGCCCTCGGTCGGGTTGTTGGCGGCGTAGAGGTAGAAATTCGGCGTGTCGCCGATGAGGCGGTCCGGCCAGCACCCAGCGGACGGGCCCGTCTGCTTGCCCGGCATGAATTCGAGCGCGCCATGCGTGCCGAAATGCAGGATCGCGTGCGCGCCGAAATCTTCGCGCAGGAAACGGTAGAAAGCGGCGAAGGCGTGAGTCGGCGCAAAGCTCTTCTCGAAGAGCAGGCGCATCGGGTCGCCTTCATAGCCGAAACCCGGCTGCACGCCGACGAAGACATTGCCGAAGCGCTCGCCCATCACGAAGATCTGCGAGCCGTTGGAAAGCTGGCGCCCGGGCGCCGGGCCCCACTGGGCTTCGATGGCTTTAAGGTGCGGCTCGCGCCGAACATGCGTTGCGGCGGGGATGCGCTCGACAACATTGGCGTCTGTCCCGAAGCGCTCGGCGTTGCCCTTGAGGATGCTGTCCCGCAGCGCGTCGACGCTTTCCGGCAGATCGACGGTGTAGCCCTCGCGCTTCATCGCCGCGAGCGTGTTCCAGAGCGATTCAAAGACGGCGAGGAAAGCGGCGGAGCCCGCGGCGCCGGCGTTCGGCGGGAAGTTGAAAAGGACGACGCCGATCTTGCGCTCGGCGCGCTCCGCGCGGCGCAACAGGGCGAGGCGGGCGACGCGCGCCGCGAGCGTTTCGGCGCGCTCAGGGCAGACGCGCATCGCGCTGCCGCCCTCGGTCGCCGGGAAATGGCAGGCGCGCGCGCAACCCTTGCAGTCAGCGCCGGCGCCGACGCGCCCGCCGAAAACGGTCGGCTGCGTCGCGCCGTCAAGCTCCGGGATCGCGACCATGATCGTCGTTTCAACCGGCGAAAGGCCGGTCTGACCTTCCGCCCATTCGGGGAGGTTCTGAAACTCAAGCGCGTGCGCGGCGATATAGGGAACGTCGAGGCGCGCCAGCATTTCCTGCGCCGCGCCGGTGTCGTTGTAGGCAGGGCCGCCGACGAGCGAAAATCCGGTGAGCGAGACGACCGCATCGACGTTGGCGCGTCCATTCGCCATGAAGAACTTTTCAATCGCCGGGCGTTGGTCGAGGCCGCTTGCGAATGCGGGAATGACGTTGAGGCCCTTCGCTTCCAGCGCGGCGATGACGCCGTCATAGTGCGCCGCATCGCGCGACAGAAGGTAGGAGCGCATCACGAGGAGCCCGACGGTCGCGCCCCCGCGATTGGGCTTCGGCAGGGCTTTCGCTTCCTCGGCGATGAGGCCCTTGAGCGCCGGATGATAGACGCCCGTGTCGGGGTAATCCTTCGGCGCGGCCGGCGCGAGCGTTCCTTTGAGGACTGCGCGCGGTCCGGCCGCGTAGCGATCGACGAGATTGAGGACAAGATTGGCGATGTTCTCTTCGGACCCTGCGAGCCAGTATTGCAGCGTCAGGAAATAGGCGCGCACGTCCTGCGCCGTGCCGGGAATGAATTTCAGGAATTTCGGCACTTGCCGAAGCATTTTCATCTGCCCGGCGCCGGACGATCCGTTTGCAGACTTTCCGCGCAGGCGTTTCAGGAGCGCGATCGGGCCCGACGCCGGCTTGTCCATGCGGAAACCGCCGAGCCGCGTCAGCTTCACGACCTCCGCCGCCGAAAGCGCGCCGACCATCGCGTCACACTCGTCGCGCCGCGCTTCGAGATCGGGAAGAACCGCGCGGATGTGATCGTCCATAAACAGCATCGACGCGAGGATGATGTCGCCGCGCGCGATGTCCGCCTTGCACGCCGCGAGCGAGGCAGGATCGCGCGCCCAGTCGGCGGCGGCGTGGAAGGCGAGATCGACGGAGGGTGCGGCTTTCCGCAGCGACCGGCGCGCGCTCTCGATCGCGCCTGACAGATGGCTGTCGAGCGAGATGAGGACGACCCTCACGGGCGGCGCAAGGCCGACAGGGGCGGGGGCGCGCCTATCGGGCGAAGTGCGCTTTTGCGTCATAAAGGGTCTCGACGGTGATTGCGGCGATGTTCTGCTCCGCTGCGAAGAGTTCAGCGTTCCGGCGCGCTTTGCCGCGCACGAAGAACGGAATTTTTTTAAGCTCCTTTTCCGCGTCAGCGGTCCATTCGATGGTTGAGTCGTTGGCGGCTGCCGGCGTCGGCGCGGCCGTCTCGCGTGCGCCGCCATGCCCGCCGAGATGCGAGGGGCCCGCCGCGTCGTTGAATTCGAAATCTTCGCGGAACATGTGGAGGAGGTGTTCCTCAAGACCCATCACAAGAGGGTGGATCCAGCTGTCGAAGATGACGTTCGCGCCTTCGAAGCCCATCATCGGCGAATAGCGCGCGGGAAAATCCTGGACATGCACGGGCGCGGAGATGACGGCGCAGGGAATGGCGAGCCGCTTGGCGATGTGCCGTTCCATCTGCGTGCCGAGGACGAGTTCCGGCTGCAGCGCGGCGATCGCCGCTTCGACTTCGAGATAATCGTCGGTGATGAGCGGCTCGATCCCCATCTTTTCTGCGGCCGCACGAACCTCGCGCGCGAACTCCCGGTTGTAGCAGCCGAGGCCGACGACCTCGAACCCAAGTTCTTCCGACGCGACGCGCGCCGCTGCGCTCGCGTGAGTCGCGTCGCCGAAAATATAGACGCGCTTGCCGGTGAGGTAATTTGAATCGACGGACCGAGACCACCAGGGGCTGCGCGATCCTTCATCGTCGAGCGCCGGGGCGGGATCGACATGGGCGAGCGAAGCGACTTCGCGGATGAATTCGCGCGTAGCGATGGCGCCGATCGGGATCGTCTTCGTGCGCGGCATCTTCGCGTCGCGTTCAAGCCAGCGGGCGGCGCTGTCGGCAATCTCCGGATAGAGCACGATATTGAAATCAGCGACAGCGAGCGCGACGATTTCGGAAGGACCGGCGCCGAGCGGCGCCGTCACGTTCACGTCGACGCCCAGTTTATCAAGGAGTTTTCTGATTTCAGCGACATCGTCGCGGTGGCGGAAGCCGAGCGCGCTCGGCCCGAGGATGTTGCAGCAGGGCCGGCCGGTCTCCGCCGAGCGCTTCGCCGCACTGAGGTCCGTCAGGGAACGGACGATCTGGTAGAAGGTCTCCGCGGCGCCCCAGTTTTCCTTCTTGGAATAAGAAGGAAGCTCAAGATTGACGACCGCGGCGTCGAGCCCGAGCGTTTTCGCGAGCGCGCCCGGATTGTCCTGAAGGAGCTCCGCCGTGCAGGAAGCGCCGATCAGCATCAGCCCTGGCTTGAAGCGCGCATGGGCTTCCTGCGCGGTGCGTTTGAATATCTCCGCCGTGTCTCCGCCGAGATCGCGCGCCTCGAAGGTCGTATAGGTGACGGGGGGGCGCGCGCCGCGCCGCTCGATCATCGTGAAGAGAAGGTCGGCGTAGGTGTCGCCTTGCGGCGCATGGAGGACGAAATGCGTGTCCTTCATCGCGGTCGCAATGCGCATCGCCCCGACATGGGGCGGCGCTTCATATGTCCAGACCGCAAGCTGCATCAGACGGCCAGCCTCATCTTGCGCGCGAGCGGGCGGGCGAACAGTTCGGCGAGATCGCCGGCCTGGTCGTAGCCCTGGATCGGGGTGAACATCAGTTCGATCGACCACTTGGTCGTCATGCCTTCGGCTTCGAGCGGATTGGCGAGGCCGAGGCCGCAAACGACGATGTCGGGCCGCGCGGCGCGGCAACGGTCGAGCTGGCGGTCGACGTCCTGGCCTTCGCTGATGGCGGCGCCGTCAGGAAGGAGCGCAAGTTCTTCGGCGAGATGCGCGCGATGGAGGAACGGCGTGCCGACCTCGACCAGTTCCGCGCCGAGTTCACGCGTCAGGAAGCGCGCCAGCGGAATTTCGAGTTGTGAGTCCGGGAAGAAGAAGACCCGCTTGCGGGCGAGCGCGGCGCCGCGGCGGCTTACCGACAGGTTGGCGCGGGCGCGGGGCGCGGCCGTCACGCGTTCGACATCGACGGCGGAAACGCCCATCGCCGCCGCCGCGGCCGTCAACCACAGCGTCGTTCCTTCGACGCCAAGCGGGAAGGGGGCGGAGATGCGAGCCGCGCCGCGCTCTTCGAGGGCGCGCGCCGTCGCAGCTAGGAAAGGCTGTGCAAGCAGATAGCGCGTGCCGGGCCCGACGGGCGGCAGGTCGCGCGCGTTGCGCGCCGGCAGGAACCTTACGTCGCTGAGCCCCATATCGGCGAAGAGCCGCGCGAACTGGTCCTCGACGACGTCGGCGAGCGCGCCGACGACGAGAAGCGATTCGCCGGACGCTTTCTTCGCCGGCAGCTCCGGAACGAGCGAGGCGAGACATGCGTCTTCGCCTTGCGTGAAGGTCGTTTCGATGCCGCTGCCCGAATAATTGAGCACGCGCACCGAAGGAGAGAGTCGCTTCGACAGCCGTTCCGCCGCGCGATGAAGGTCTAGCTTGATCACCTCGGACGGGCAGGAGCCGACAAGGAAGAGCAGCTTGATGTCAGGCCGGCGCTCAAGAAGGCGCACGACCGTCTTGTCGAGCTCTTCATTGGCGTCGGCGATGCCGGCGAGATCGCGTTCCTCGAGGATGGCGGTCGCGAATCGCGGCTCGGCGAAGATCATGACGCCCGCGGCGGACTGCATCAGATGCGCGCAGGTCCGTGAGCCGACAATAAGGAAAAAGGCGTCCTGAATCTTGCGGTGAAGCCAGATGATCCCCGTCAGTCCGCAGAAGACTTCGCGCTGTCCGCGCTCGCGCAGGACGGGCGTGTCGCAGGCCTCGCGCGGCTTTCTGGAAATGTCGAGCGCGACGCTCATGCGACCGCTCCCGCCGCGGGCGATTCAAGCCGCGCGAGCCGCAATTTCCAGAGGAATTGTCCGGCGTTGACGACATAGGCCGCGTAAGCGGCGAGCGCGACGCCGAGCTGCATCGCGGGCCCGCCGATTCCCGCAATCACCATGACGAGATAGGCCGTGTGCAGCGCGAGGACGAGCATCGAAAAGACGTCCTCCCAGAAGAACGCGCGCGCGAAGAGATATTGTCCGAACACGATCTTTTCCCAGATCGCGCCGGTGATCATGATCGCGTAGAGAACGAGCGTCTTGACGACGACGGAAAGGGTCGCGAGCGCAAATCCTTCGCCGGTAGCGAGATAGCGCAGCACAAGCGACAGGGAGACCAGAAAGACAAGGAACTGGATCGGCGCGAGAACCCCTTGCACCAAGGTCCATCTGGTCGAATCCCGGCGGAGCCTCTCCTCGGGAGTGTAAAGCGGGCGTCGCTCTGTGTGCGCATTGCGCTTTTTGTGCATTCTGCTGGGTCCGCCTGACGGAGACAGACGCTAAGCGCGCCGCAGGCAAAGTGTCAACCCAAGTTGACGTACACGCGGATTGACATATGATGCGTCGATGGGCGAGGCTGAATATCGACGGCGTCGCTTCCCTTCAGGAGGAAAATGTTGCTAACCTCCGATCGACTCGCGGTTCCGGCGTCGCAGCGTCAGTCCCGCAGCGCCTTTGAGGAGGGCGCGCAACAAATGATGCGGCGTCGCGCAGGCCGTGAAACGCTCGGGCGCCGCCGCAATAGCGTAGTGGGACGTTCACACACATGTCGGCTATTGCGTTGCAGCATTAGTGGTCGCGCTGCGTTTGCCCTCGCAAGGGAGAAGCGTGCCGATGCCAACTTCGAAGCGGAGCGGAGATGCAGCGCAGCCCGAGCCATTCTGGGCGGGACTTTTCCGGCGGGGAATCGCGATGACTGATTTTTTCCCCGGCGCCATGCAAAAATCCGAACTTGATGCGGTTTCGTCGAAATCAGATCACGCCATCGTCCCGTTCATCCGCCTCGGCGATCAGCTGAAAAAGGACAAGGCGGCCGAGTCGCAGCCGGAAAGCCGCGATATCCTCATCAAGACGATCGAAGGGGAGATCATCCCCCGCCTGATGCTGACGTTGAAGGATTCTCAAGAGGCCGACGCCGATGACGCCGGCTTCGTCTCGCCGACCGAGCAGGAACGATCGAACTTTCTGTGGTCCATCATGAATGAAAGCGCCGCCTCATCGCGCGCTTTTGTGTCGGGACTCATTGGACGCGGCGTGTCGCGCGAAGCGGTTTATCTCGACCTGTTGACTGGCGCCGCCCGCCGGCTCGGCGAGATGTGGGACCGGGATGAGGCCGATTTCACCGATGTGACGATCGGACTTTGCCGCTTGCACCAGATCCTGCGGGACCAGGGCGCGATGGCGCCGCCGTCGATCGAGTCGGGCGAGGAGGCCCCCAAAATCGTTCTTGCCACCATTTCGGAAGACCAGCACGTTTTCGGCGTCGTCATGGTGTCGGAATTCTTCCGCCGCGCCGGCTGGAGGGTGTGGTCCGAGCCGGCCGCTCCCTTGAGCGACCTTTCGGCGCTCCTGGCGCGCGAATGGTTTGACGCGATCGGGTTGTCGGCCGCCTGCGAGTCCCCGCCCGACAAAATCGCTACGGAGATCAAGGCTCTTCGGCAGGCCTCGAAAAACCCTCAGATCGTCGTCTTGGTCGGCGGCGGTCTCTTTAATCAGAAACCTGAGCTCGTTAAGGCGGTCGGCGCGGATGCGACGGCGGCCGATGGCAAGGCCGCAGTAGAACTCGGCCGCCGGTTGGTTGTTACTGCGTTGCAGCACGGCTAATGGCGAGTATCGGGGGTGCTGTGACGTATTGGTCCTGAGATGGATGCGGCGACGAACAGAGAAGCGACTGTCGATTTCAAAAGTCCGAAACGATTTTTGAGCGGCCTTGACGCGACTCTAACGGCGAAAGTCATCGCCTCCGCCGCCGATATCGCGCTGATCGTCGACAACGGCGTCATCAAGGATATCGCCGTCAGCAATGAAGAGCTCTCGCGCGAAGGCTGCGACGCCTGGCGCGGGCGCAAATGGATTGAAACGGTCACCGTCGAAAGCCGGGGCAAGATCGAGGACCTGCTCAACGGCGTCGCGGCGCGGCCCGCGATGTGGCGCCAGGTCAATCATCCGACCGCGCACGGGCCGGATATTCCGATCAAGTACACTGCGGTGCGGACGAGCAACGACAACCGCATCGTCGCCGTCGGGCGCGATCTGCGCGGCGTCGCCGCGCTCCAGCAGCGCCTTGTCGAAGCGCAGCAGGACCTCGATCGCGATTATGCGCGGCTGCGCGAAGTTGAGTCGCGCTATCAGTCGCTGTTTCGCGCGATTTCCGAACCGGTGGTGATCGTCGACGCTGACCGCCTCGCGATAGAGGAAGCCAATCCCGCCTGCGCGCAAATGCTGGCGACTTCGGTCGATCTGCTGAAAGGCGCCGACCTCGTTTCCCTGTTCGACAAATCTGCGCAGCGCATGGTCGAGACCGCCGCCGCGAAGGCCCTCACCGCCGGACGCGCGGAAGTCGAGGATCTCGCGTTGAAAGGCGGACGTGCGGCGACCGCAATGATCTCGGCCTTCCGGCAGGACAACGCCACGCACTTGATCGTGCGGCTCGCAGCCGACAGGCCCGGAACGTCGCCTGCGCGTGTCGATTCAATGGGCGTCATCGAACATTTGCCGGACGGATTGCTCGTCACCGGACCCGATTTCCGAATCATCGCCGCCAATCGCGCATTTCTCGATCTTGCGCTGCTGTCCACGGAACAGCAGGCGCTCGGTTCGCACCTGGTGCAGTTTCTCGGGCGCTCGAACACCGATCTCAATGTGCTGATTGCGAGCATTAAGAATCACGGCTTTGTGCGCAATTTCGCGACGGTTCTGCGCGATCGTCACGGCAAGACCGAAGATGTCGAAGTCTCCGCCGTGTCGGCCCCGCAGAGCGATACGACGCTTTACGGATTCTCCGTGCGCGGCGTTGCGCGCCGGTTGAAGGCGGGCGCCAATTTCGGCGCCGAATTGCCGAACTCAGTCGACCGCCTGACAAGTCTCATCGGCCGCGTTTCGCTGAAGGAGATCGTGCGCGAATCGACAGACGTGATGGAAAAGCTCTGCATCGAGGCGGCGCTCGAAATCACCGGCGACAATCGCGCATCGGCCGCGGAAATGCTCGGCCTTTCGCGGCAAGGGCTTTATTCAAAGCTCCGTCGCTTCGGCATTCCGGAAAAGGAATAACCGTCCGGAGTGTAAAGCTGGATTGACGCTCGTCGGCGTCAACTATACGCTCCGGCGCTGTGTCCCAGCTTCAATCCCCAGCGCATGTTACGGCGCCGCCGCGATGGCCGAGCCTTTCGGCCCTGACGGAGCTGTTGAAGCCGATCACCTGGTTCGCGCCGATGTGGGCGTTCGGGTGCGGGGTCGTTTCTGCTGGCGCGCCATTCGAAGGGCGGTGGCTTCACTTTCTCGGCGGCGTCTTGCTCGCCGGGCCGCTCGCCTGCGCGGCGAGCCAGGCGGTCAATGACTGGTTCGACCGCCATGTCGACGCCATCAACGAGCCGGACCGGCCGATTCCCTCGGGAAGGATGCCGGGGCGCTGGGGACTTTACGTCGCGATCTTCTGGTCGGCGATGACGCTTCTGATGGGACTTGCGCTCGGGCGCTGGGCGTTCGCCGCATCGATCGTCGCGGTCGCGCTCGCCTGGGCCTACAGCGCGCCGCCTCTGCGCCTCAAACTTAACGGATGGTGGGGGAACGCCGCCGTCGGCCTCTCCTATGAAGGCATCGCCTGGTACGCGGGCGCCGCCGTCATGCTCGGCGGTGCGCCGGGCTGGCCGATCGTCGCGCTTGCGATTCTTTATTCAATCGGCGCGCACGGCATCATGACGCTCAACGATTTCAAGGCGATCGAGGGCGACACGGCGATGGGCGTCAGGTCGCTGCCGGTGCAGCTCGGCGCCGATCGCGCGGCGCGCGTCGCATGCGTCGTCATGGCGGCCCCGCAGGCTGTCGTCATTCTCGGTCTCATCGCCGCCGGGAAAAGCCTCTACGCCGCGGCTGTCGGCGTTTCGCTCTTTATACAGATCATGCTGATGCGCCGGCTCCTCGACAATCCGCGCGCCAACGCGCCCTGGTATAACGCGACGGGCGTTCTCCTCTACGTGCTCGGCATGCTCGCCGCCGCCTTCGCGGTGCGCTCGTGGACAGGGGGCGCGGTCTGATGAAGGACGATAAGTTCATCGGCTGGCTCGGCGTCGTGCGGCTCGGGCTTGTGCAGGCCTCGCTCGGCGCGATCGTCGTTCTTGCGACTTCAACTTTGAACCGCGTGATGGTCGTCGAGCTTGCGCTGCCGGCGCTCATTCCCGGCGCGCTGGTCGGCTGGCACTACGGCGTGCAGCTGTCGCGTCCGCGCTGGGGGCACGGCGCCGATGTCGGCGGTTGGCGCTCGCCTTGGATCTTCGGCGGCATCCTGACGCTCGCGCTCGGCGGCGCAGCGGCGGCGGCGTCGACGGCGCTGATGCAAACATCGCTCGCCGCCGGTCTCATCGCCGGGATCTTTTCTTTTTTCGTGATCGGCGTCGGCGTCGGCGCGTCGGGAACCAATCTTCTCGCGCTGCTCGCGACAAAGGTTCCTCCGGCGCGCAAGGCGGCCGCCGCCGCGATCGTCTGGATCATGATGATCTTCGGTTTCGTCGTCACCTCAATCACCGCAGGGACGTTGCTTGACCCGTTCTCGATGCCGCGGCTCATCGCGGTCAGCGCGGGCGTCGGCGCAGTCGCTGTGATTTTCACGGCCGTCGCGCTTTTCGGCATTGAAACGGCGCGCGCACCTGCGGCGCCGGCGGCGGCGGAACGTCGTGCGTTCCTGCCGGCGCTGAAGGAAGTCTGGGCCGATCAGCAGGCTAGGCGCTTTTCTGTGTTCGTTTTCGTCTCGATGCTCGCCTACAGCGCGCAGGACCTTATTCTGGAACCGCTCGGCGGTCTCCTCTACGACATGACGCCGGGCGAGACGACGAAGCTGTCGGGCGTGCAAAACGGCGGCGTTCTCATCGGCATGATCGTCACGGCGGTTGTCGGATCGACCGTCGGAAAATCGAGCGCAATCTTCATGCGCAAATGGACGGTGTTCGGCTGCATCGCCTCGGCGCTGGCGCTCGGCGCCCTCGCCGTTGCCGCCGCATCCGGCGGATCGGCGCCGCTTGGCCCCCTCGTCTTCACGCTCGGCGCGGCGAACGGCGCGTTCGCGGTCGCGGCGATCGGCTCGATGATGACGCTTGCAAGCGCGGGCGCGAAGGGCTGCGAGGGCATGCGCATGGGCGTCTGGGGCGCGGCGCAGGCGATCGCTTTCGGGCTCGGCGGTTTTCTCGGGGCTGCGTCCTTCGACGTCGCGCGTGCGCTGCTCGGCGACCCGGCGAGCGCCTTCGCGCTCGTCTTTTCAATCGAGGCGGCGGCGTTCGTTCTGGCGGCGGCGCTTGCGCTCGGCGTCGGAAGAACGAGCGCAGATGACATCAAGCTGCCGGCGATGCCTGCGGGCGACGCCGTGCCGGCCGAGTAAGGAAGGCGGAGGACGACATGGCGTTTGACGACACCAATGCGATCGGAACTTTTGACGCCGTCGTCGTCGGCGGCGGACCGGCGGGGGCGACAGCGGCGACGGACCTTGCGAAAAAGGGCCGGCGCGTTCTCCTTCTCGACAAGGCCCATCGCATCAAGCCATGCGGCGGCGCGGTGCCGCCGCGCCTCATCCGCGATTTCGACATTCCCGATTCGCAGATTGTCGCGCGCGCCAAATCGGCGATGATGATTTCGCCCGCTGAGAAGCGCGTCGATATGCCGGTTGAGGGCGGATCGGTCGGCATGGTCGATCGCGAGCATTTCGACGAGTGGCTGCGCGAGCGCGCGCGCGCCTCCGGCGCCGAGCGCCGCGCCGGCGCCTTTCTCGGCGTCGAACGCGAGGCGCAAGGCGGACTGACGGTTTTCTGGCGCCCGAAAGGCGCGGCGAAGAACGCCGCCCCGTCAAGAATCCGTACACGGTCGATCATCGGCGCGGACGGCGCCAACTCCGCCGTGGCGCGCGAGACGATCAAGGGCGGCGGCGAAACCCCGTTCGTCTTCGCCTATCACGAAATCATCAAGTCGCCCGCCTATGGCGGCGATCTCTTCGACGGCTCGCGCTGCGACATTTATTATCAGGGCGAGCTGTCGCCGGACTTCTACGCCTGGGTTTTTCCACATGGCGACACGACGAGCGTCGGCGTCGGTTCCGCGAACAAGGGCTTTTCGCTCCGCGGCGCGGTCGGCGCCTTGCGCGCGAAAACGGGCCTCGACGCGATGGAGACCGTGCGTTGCGAAGGCGCGCCGATCCCCTTGAATCCGCTGAAGCGCTGGGACAACGGCAAGGACGTCGTGCTCGCGGGCGATGCTGCGGGGTGCGTCGCGCCAGCGTCGGGCGAGGGGATCTATTACGCGATGGTCGGCGGGCGCATGGCGGCCGAGGGCGTCGATGAAATGCTCGCAACGGGCGATGCGCGCGCGCTCGCCCGCGTGCGCAAGCGTTATATGGCCGAGCACGGGAAGGTCTTCTTCATTCTCGGCGTCATGCAGCATTTCTGGTATCGCAACGACAAGCGCCGCGAACGCTTCGTCACCATGTGCAAGGACCCGGACGTGCAGCGCCTCACTTGGGACGCCTATATGAACAAGAAACTGGGCAAGCCCGACCACGCCGCGCATATGCGCATCTTCTTCAAGGATCTCGGGCACCTCTTCGGCGTCGTGTCGCCGCAAAACTAGCCGTGGCCCGAGGCCGTCCAATACTCGTCGCAGCGGCCGCGGCTGTCGGCGTGGCGATCGTCGGCGGCGCCATGACGGACGTCGGTCCGTGGTATCGAGGCCTTGAAAAGTCGGCGCTGACGCCGCCCGACTGGGCGTTCGGGCCGGCGTGGACGATCATCTACGCGCTGGCGGCGATCGCCGCCGTGCTCGGCTGGCGCGCGGCGAAGACGGCGAAGGCGCGCGCGTTCATCGTCTCGCTCTTTTTCATCAATGCGGTTCTGAACATCGCCTGGAGTTTCTTCTTCTTCACGCTGCGGCGGCCTGATTGGGCGCTCGCGGAGGTCGCGACGCTGTGGCTGTCCGTTCTGGCGCTGATCGTCCTCCTCTGGCCTCTACGCCGCCTCGCCGCGCTTTGCCTCCTGCCTTATCTTCTGTGGGTCAGTTTCGCGGCCTATCTCAACTACCGGGTCGTCGTGCTCAACCCGCCCTTTGGCGCATCGTCATGACGTTTGACTTCATCTCCCCGCGCCTCATTGACGCCATCCTCGTGGCGATAGCGATTGAGGCTGCGGTTCTTTTCGTCTTCTTTCCGGCGCTGCGACGCGCGGGCGATCTGTGGCTGACGCTCGTTTCGGGGGCGGCCTTAATGGCGGCGGTGCGATTTGCATTGAGCGGCGCGGACAGGATCATGATCGCCGGGTTGCTCAGCGCCGCGCTCATTGCGCACATTTTATATTTGCGCTCGCGCTTGATGCTATGAACGGGCAATAGATTACGCAGCAGCGAGCGTATCGGATCACAAAGCTGATCAGGCAAACTTTCTCAAATTCCAGTTTATTTTGGCGCCTGACGCGGTTACACCATGAATCTAGGCGAAAGCTTCCCGCGGGCGCAGTCAGCTCGGCTCGCCTTTGATCCGGAGAATTCACGGAGGAAATCGGATGCGTTCAGTGGCGACAACCCTAATCATGGCGACAGGCGCGCTTGCATTGGCGGCATGCGGCGGCTCGAAGGAAGGCTCTTCAAGCTCCGCTGCGGCGCCGACGTCCGCCGCCGATACCGCGGCCGTCGAGCCGGCGCCTGCCGAGACCGCAACGGCGGAGCCTGCCGCTCTCGAAACGACGACCGTCGCGGACGCGAACCCTTCGCCGCATTCCGATGCGACCATGCCGGCGCCGGACGCTGCAGCGACCGCCGCTGACGCCGCCGTCATTCCCGCCGCCGCAACGGCCGCCGCCGGGGAAGATTACGCCGCCTTCACCGGCAACGCCGACGCCGGCAAGAAAGTCTTCGTGAAATGCCTCGCCTGCCATTCGGTCGTCGAGGGGCAGAACAAGGTCGGACCGTCCCTGTACGGAATTGTCGGCCGCCAGGCGGGCTCCATTCCCGGCTTCAACTATTCCGCGGCGAACAAGAATTCCGGCATCACGTGGACCGAGCAGGTCATGTTCGAATATCTCAAGGCGCCCCAGCAATACATCAAAGGCACCAAGATGGTGTTCCCCGGCTTGCCGAGCGGCCAGGACCGGGCCGACGTCATCGCCTATCTGAAGTCCGTCGCGCAGTAAGCGCGCAGCGACCGGTCTCATTGCGGCGCGGGCCCACGCAGGGCGCCGCGCCGTTTTATTTGCGGCGCCGGGCGCGTGACGGCGGGAGTGGATTGCGCTAACGCTCGCGATGAAGGCAGCGCGGCGAAAGGCTTCATGGCGGCGGCATTTCCATTCTCGGCGATCGTCGGGCAGGAAGACATGAAGCGGGCGCTTTTGATCGCCGCTGTCGACGCCCGCGTCGGCGGCGTTCTTGCGTTCGGCGATCGCGGGTCGGGCAAGTCGACGGCGATTCGCGCGCTCGCCGCGCTTCTCCCGAAGATCGATGTGGTGAAGGGCTGTCCGTTCCGCTGCGATCCGTCGGCGCCGGCGTTATCCTGCGATCACTGCGTGCGGCGGAAGAGGGACGAATTGAAATCCGTTCAGGAGCCGGCCCCGGTCGTCGATCTGCCGCTCGGCGCTACGGAGGACCGCGTCGTCGGCGCGCTCGATCTCGAAAGCGCGCTCGCGCGCGGCGAAAAGCGCTTCGAGCCTGGGCTTCTGGCGCGCGCCCATCGCGGATTTCTTTATATCGACGAGGTCAATCTTCTCGAAGATCACATCATCGATCTTCTCCTCGATGTCGCCGCCTCGGGAGAGAATGTCGTCGAGCGCGAGGGGCTTTCCGTCCGTCACCCGGCGCGCTTCGTGCTCGTCGGCAGCGGCAATCCGGAGGAGGGGGAGCTGCGCCCGCAGCTTCTCGACCGCTTCGGGCTTTCAGTCGACGTGAAGACGACCAGCGAACTGAAAGAGCGCGTTGAAGTCATCAAGCGCCGCGACGCCTTCGACCGCGACCCGGAGGAGTTCCTGAAATCGTGGTCGCGCAAGGATTCGGCGATCCGCAAGAAAATCGTCGCCGCCCGCGAGCGGCTCGACGCCGTCTCTGCGCCTGATGATGCGCTCGAATACGCCGCGCAGCTCTGCATGACGCTCGGCGCCGACGGTCTGCGCGGGGAACTGACGCTCTTGCGCGCGGCGCGTGCGGTCGCCGCGCTTGATGGCGAAACGGCGGTGACGCGCGGGCATATTCGCGCGATCGCGCCGATGGCGCTGCGTCATCGCCTGCGCAAGGACCCGCTTGACGAATCGGACGGCTCGGCGCGCGTCGAGCGCGCGCTCGCCGAAACGCCCGCATGAGCGCCGGCGGCGCCAGCGAGATCGCGGTGAAGGCGGCGGCGCTTCTTGCGGTCGATCCTGCGGGATTGAAGGGCGCCGTCCTGCGCGCGCCGCCGTCACCGGCGCTTGATGCGTGGCTGACGGCGTTGCGCGACGCGCAGTGCGCGGATGCGCCGTGGCGAAAACTTCCCGTCTCGGCGAGCGCGGGACGCCTCGTCGGCGGGCTCGATCTCTCGGCGTCGCTGTCGGCGGGCAAGCCGCTCTTCGAGCGCGGCCTCCTTGCTGAGGCGGACGGCGGCGTCATCGTCGCGCCGATGGCCGAGCGCCTAGAAGCGGAGACGGCGGCGATCCTTTCCACGGCGCTCGATGAAGGGATGGTGCGCGCCGAGCGCGACGGCTTCAGCCGCGTCGAGCCGGCGCGCTTCGCGCTCCTCCTCATCGATGAGGGCGCAGGCGACGACGAACGAGTCGCCGATGCGCTCGCCGATCGGGTCGCGTTCATCCTCGAACCGGTCGCCGTCGGCGCCGGCGCGCTCGATTCGCGCCGCATCGCGGCCGCTCGCGCAAGGCTCGCCGGCGTCGATGTTCCGGAGCCGCTCATTGAAGGGCTCGCCGCCGCAGCGCTGCGTTACAGCGTATTGTCGCTCCGTGTACTGATGTTGGCTGTGACGGCGGCGCGCGCTTCCGCCGCGCTCGAAGCGCGCGATAAGGCGACGGAAGAAGATGCCGCGCTCGCCGCCGCGCTCGTCATCGGGCCGCGTGCGATTTCGCTTCCTGAAGAGTCCTCGCCGGACCCTGCGCCGCCGCCCGAGAGCGATGAGACATCCGGCGACAACGAAGCCGGCGGCGAAGGGCCGCTCGCCGACCGGATCGTTGAGGCGGTCAAAGCTTCGATCGACGCGGCTCTCCTCGCCGCGGCCGGCTCCCGCCGCGGCGCCGCGCGCGCATCGGGGAGATCCGGCGCGATGCGCAAGTCGCTGACGCGCGGAAGGCCTTACGGTTCGCGCCCCGGCGACCCTTCGCGCGGCGGGCGCCTCCAGCTGATCGATACGCTGCGCGCCGCGGCGCCGTGGCAGAAAATCCGTGGCCGGACGAATGGCGGAATGATCGCGGTTCGCCGCGACGATCTTCGCATCTCGCGCTTCCGCCGGCCGGAACAGTCGCTGGCGATCTTCGTCGTCGACGCATCGGGTTCGGCGGCGATGCAGCGCCTCGGCGAAACGAAAGGCGCGATCGAACAGCTCTTCGCGCAATCCTATTCGCGACGGGATGAAGTCGCGCTGATCGCGTTCCGTAAGGCGGGCGCTGAAATTCTCGTGCCGCCGACGCGGTCGCTGGTGCGCGCGCGCCGGCTGCTGGCGGAACTGCCGGGCGGCGGGGGCACCCCGCTCGCCGCCGGCGTCAACGCCGCCGCAATGATGGCGGTGCAGGCGGGCAAGCGCGGGCGCACGCCGACGATCGTCTTCATGACCGACGGGCGCGCCAATGTCGCGCTGAACGGCGAGGGCGGACGTGAAGCCGCGCAGCGCGACGCGGTCGCGGCGGCGAATAAGCTGCGCATGCTCGGAGTTCGCGTTCTCCTCTTCGACACCGCCGCGCGCCCCGAACCCCAGGCCTCTGCGCTCGCCGCAGAAATGGGCGCCCAGTATCTGCCGCTGCCGCACGGCGGTGCGCGCCTCATCGCCAACGCGGTTGCGCGGCCGTGAGCGCCGGCAAGCCCCGCTGGGAAACGGACGGCGCCGATTGGCCGCATCGCGGCGCCAGTGAATTCGTCAACGCCGGCGGGATTGACTGGCATGTGCAGCGCTATGGCGCGGGCCCGGCAATTTTCTTCCTGCACGGCGCCGGCGCGGCGAGTCATTCGTGGGCAGGGCTCGGTGACGCTCTGAAGGACGAGTTCACGATCCTCGCCGTTGACCTGCCCGGACACGGGTTCACCTCAACGCCCGGCGCCGGCCTGATGTCGCTTTCCGGCATGGCGCGGGGGGCTGGCGCGCTCCTGAAAGCGTTGCGTCTTTCGCCGGAAATGATCGTCGGCCACTCCGCCGGCGCCGCGATTATGATCGAGATGATGGTCGGCGGCCTCGCGGCCCCGCGCGCTGCGCTCAGCATTAACGGCGCGCTCGCGCCCTTCGGGGGCGCCGCCGCGTTCCTTTTCCCGGCGATGGCGAAGATGCTCGCGCTCAATCCGTTCGTTCCCGCGCTCTTCGCGCAAGGGGCCGCGCGCCGCGACCGCGTCGTTTCGCT
>CAZOEB010000051.1:0-1126 GCA_964578685.1 uncultured Caulobacterales bacterium | reverse complement strand
TTTCCGGGGCTCGGCCATCTGGCGCATGAGGAAAATCCCACGGCGTTCGCGGCGCTGATTCGCGAAATCGCTGCGATGCAGTAGCGCGATCCGCCTTGCGAAGGCGGAAAAGTCACCGCAATATGTCAACTTATGTTGACAGGTCTTGAGCGCCCGAAGCGGGAACAAGGGGAAAAGCCGCACGCCATCGTCATCGGCAGCGGTTTTGGCGGGCTCGCAGCGGCGGTGCGCCTTGGCGCGCGGGGCTATCGCGTGACGGTGCTTGAGCGGCTCGATGCGCCGGGCGGGCGGGCGTACGTCTTTCGGCAGGACGGCTTCACCTTTGACGCCGGCCCGACGATCATCACCGCGCCGTTCCTGTTCGAAGACCTCTGGCTTCTTTGCGGGCGCGATCTTGCGCGCGATGTGACGCTGAAGGCGGTCGATCCCTTCTACGCGATCCGTTTCGACGACGGGTCTGCGTTTCGCTATTCCGGCGATCCGGACGCCATGCGGCGCGAGGTCGAGCGGTTCTCGCCGGGCGACGTCGCCGGCTATGAGCGCTTCATGGAGGCGAGCCGCGCGATCTGCGACGTCGCGTTTGAGCAGCTCGGCCATGCGCCGTTCGGCAATTTCACCGACATGTTGCGCGTGCTGCCCGATCTCCTGCGCCTCGGCGGGCGGATGTCGGTTTACGAACTCGTCTCGAAATACATCCGCGATCCGCGCCTGCGGCAGGTGTTCAGCTTTCACCCGCTACTGATCGGCGGAAACCCCTTCAGCGCGACCGCGGTCTACGCGTTGATCCCGCATCTGGAACGGCGTTGGGGTGTTCACGCCGCGGTCGGCGGCACGGGCGCCCTCGTCGACGGTCTCGTCAATCTCATCCGTGGGCAGGGCGGCGAGGTGCGCTACGGCGCAGAAGTTTCGGAAATTCTTGTCGAAGACCGCGCCGCGATCGGCGTCCGGCTGGCGGGCGGCGACGCGATCGCCGCTGACATCGTCGTTTCAAACGCCGACGCCTCAACAACGCTGCGCAGTTTGCTTCCGCCCTCAGCGCCGCGGCGCTGGTCCGGCGCGAAGGTTGAAAATGCGCGCCATTCGATGAGCCTTTTCGTCTGGTATTTCGGCACGCGCCGGCAGTTCC
>CAZOEB010000050.1:0-20219 GCA_964578685.1 uncultured Caulobacterales bacterium | reverse complement strand
TGCCGCGGCGATGGCCGGCGCTGTTCTGGGTTCCGCAATTCTGGATACCGGGCGTTCTGGCGCTCGGCTATTCCGGGTTGATCCTCGCCAATTTCGGTACCAGCGAGGGCGGGTTCGGCTCGATTTCCGAAGTGCGCATTCTGTTCGCGTCGGATGCGCTGCTCACCGCCGGATGGATCCATTACCTCGCTTTCGATCTTTTCATCGGCGCGTGGATCGCGCGGCGCGCGGACGAAGCGGGCGTCCATCGCCTCATCCAGGCGCCCATCCTTGTCGCCACCTTCATGTTAGGCCCGCTGGGACTGCTTCTCTTTTTCCTCACGCGCGCGAGCCTTACCGCGATCGTGCGGAACAAGCCTGCATGAGCGGGGTCCGCTTCTCACGTGCGGAGATCGGCGGCGCTGGCCTTTCCTGGGCGAGCGCGGCGGCGTTCATGGCCGCCCTCTTCATCGCGCTCGCGCCTGCGCACTTCTTCGATCCGCGACTCTTCAACGGAGCGCCCATCTGGGACAAGCCGCTGAAATTCGCACTGTCGCTATCGCTGCATTTCCTCACGCTCGCGGCACTCGTCCAGACGCTGCCGCCGGCGCGGCGCGGCGGCCTCGCCATCGGCTTTGCTGTCATCACATCGATCGCCGCCGGCGTTTTTGAGATCGCCTACATCGCCCTCCAGGCGATGCGCGGGCGCGCGTCGCACTACAATTACGAAACGGCGCTTGAAAGCCAGATTTACATCGCGATGGGCGTCGGCGCGGTGCTTCTCATTCTCGCAGCCTTTATCCTTAGCGTAAAAATCGCGCGCATTCCGGGCGAGCAGCCGTCAGGCCTTCGCGACGGGGCGATGCTTGGCCTCATTTTCGGGCCCCTCCTGACGCTCGTCGTCGCCGGCTATATGTCGCAAAACGGCAGTCATTATGTGAATGCGCCGCTCGCGACCGACCAGAACGGCGTTTTCCTGTTCGGCTGGTCGACGACTGATCCTGACCTCCGCCCGGCGCACTTCTTCGCGCTGCACATGATGCAGGCCGCGCCGCTGGCGGGGTGGATCGGCGACCGCGTCGGCCCGCGCACGGGCTCCGCTCTCGCTTTCGCCGCCGCAACGCTCTTCGGGATGCTGTCGATCGCCGCTTTCGCGATCGCGCTCTCGGGGCAGTCGCCGTTGTGGTTCCTGTAAGGCGGGCATCAGCCCGCCGGAGCGGCGAATCGGCGGGGTGAACCCCGCTCTACGCCTGCTTCTCCCAGCGGCCCTGCGGCGACTGCTTCCAGTAGGTCGCGTCGTAGCCTTCGGCCTTCACCGCTTTCCAGAAGGCGCGGGCGTTTGCGAGCGCTGACTCGTCGCGCCCGTCAAAAATCGTCACGCATCGCGTGAAAGCGCCGAGAGAAGCCGCGTGCGCCGCCGCATTGTCGACAAGAAAAAGAACGCCGGCGCCGTTCGGCGTTTCGTCGCTATCGGTCAGGAAAATCGGCTGCTCGCTCGCACGTTCGCGGTCTGCCGCATGCGGAAGAAAAGACTCTTCACTGTAGGTCCACAGCGCTTCATCGAGCCGCTCGACGCCCGCGCGCGATCCGCACCGCACCACCGCTTTCCAACCGCGCTCCAGCGTCTTCTCCAGCAGGCCCGGAAGCACGCTTTCGAGCGTCGCGCGTTCGAGATGATAGAAAAGCGCTTCGGTCATTTGGGCAGCTTTCTGATTTGAGCCTTATCGCTTCGTCTAACAGAATTTACGCTTGCAGTAAGTTGAATAGCTTGCTAAGCGCATGCGAATGAGAAACGAGCGCCGTATTTTCCGACTATCCCTTCTCGGGTATTCCGCGAACTAACTGTTCGCGGCGTCGGCCGCGCTCGCTCAAATTCCATAGTCCTATTTGAAAGCGTTCGGCCGCACAATCACGTGCGAGTCTAGCCCAATTGGCAGAGGCATCGGACTTAAAATCCGACCAGTGCCGGTTCGAGCCCGGCGACTCGCGCCACGGGAAAGGTACGTCGAGCGCGTTAGGCAACTCGCTTTGAGCGCACCGCCCACTGAGTGAACGCAGTAGGACGCGTCCTGACATCTTCACCAACCAACGTGGGGAAGTGGCGCAACTGGCAGACGCGCTGTGCTCAGACCACAGAAGGTGTGGGTTCGACTCCCACCTTCCCCACCAAATCGGGAGCGTGGCGCAATTGGTAGACGCGCTGGCTTGAGAGGTCAGTTGTTGCGGGTTCGAGACCCGCCGCTCCCACCAAATTTCTCTTACTCAAAATGCGCCCGCACCAGTTCGTCGAGCAGCCTGACGCCATAGCCAGAGGCGCCTTTCGGGCAGGTCGGCTTGTCCTTCCCATTCCAAGCCATGCCCGCGATGTCGAGGTGGGCCCAGGCCTGGCCGTCCTTGATAAACTTGCCGATGAAGGCGGCCGCGGTCGACGAGCCGCCTTCGCGCGGGCCTATGTTTTTCATGTCGGCGACATCGGACTTGATGTTGTCGTAATGCGCCTTCGTCAGCGGCATCCGCCAGACGGGATCGCCGCTCGCTTTCGAGGCCGCCATGATCGCCTCGGCTAGCTTTTCGTCATTGGCGAAGAGACCGGCGAATTCGTGGCCGAGGCTGATGAGAATAGCGCCGGTCAGCGTCGCGAGATCAATGACGGCTTTGGGCTTGTACTTCTCCTGCGTCCACCAGATCGCGTCGCCGAGGACGAGGCGCCCCTCAGCGTCGGTGTTGAGGATTTCAACTGTCTGTCCCGACATCGACGTGACGATGTCTGACGGGCGCTGCGCGTTTCCATCCGGCATGTTCTCGACAAGGCCGATGACGCCGACGACGTTCGCTTTCGCCTTGCGCCCCGCGAGCGCGGCCATCGCGCCCGTCACCGCGCCGGCGCCGCCCATATCCCATTTCATGTCTTCCATGCCGGGACCGGGCTTTAACGAAATGCCGCCCGTATCGAAGCAGACGCCCTTGCCGACAAAGGCGACGGGCGCCTGGCCTTTCTTGCCGCCCATCCACTCCATGGCGACAAGCTTCGACTCGCGCGCCGATCCCTGCCCGACGCCGAGCAGCATGTGCATGCCGAGCTTCTGCATCTCGCGCGCGCCGAGCACGGTCACTTTGAGACCTAAGGTTTCGAGGTCCTTGCAGCGCGCGGCGAAACTCTCCGGGTAAAGAACATTCGGCGGCTCGGAGACGAGGTCGCGCGTCAGAGCGACGCCGTCGGCGACTTTTTCGAGATCGGCGAATTTCGTTTTGGCGTCCGCTGCCGCCGTGTTGACAGTGAGCTTTTCGAGCGCCGGCTTCTGGTCCTTCTCAAGGCGCGTGCGGTACTTGTCGAAGCGGTAGCGGCGCAGGAGGGCGCCGAGCCCGACGCGCGCGGCCGTCTCGCCGGCGCCGACGGCGTCCGCGTGGAACCCTTCGAGCAGAAAGGCCGCCGACTTCTCCTGCGTCTTGAGGAGCGGCGCGATCCCCGCGCCGCCGACCGCTTCAGCGTCGATCGGGGAAAATTCGCCGCGCTTGCCGGCGCCGATCAGGACGACGCGCGCGTCTTCATGGCCTGCAAGACCGACAAGCTCCAGCGTCTGCCCCTTCTTGCCGCCAAAATTCGCCGCCTTGACCGCTCGGCCGAGCGCACCCGTCGACGCCGCATCGAGCCCCTGCTGCGCGCCCGTCGCGGCGCCGTCCTCAAAGACAGGTACGACCAGCGCAGCGCCAGCGGCCGGCGCCGCCCTGGAGAACGTGATTTTCATCGAGAAGCCTCTGGATCGGCGGGGAGTAAGATGCCTACCTAGAAGGTCCGGCCGGATGTGGCAACGCCCGCGCCGCCGCCGACGTCACGGCCGCGTCTCAGCTCAGTCCGACACGTGGGGATCAAGCATGAACTCCTCCGCCAGGAAGTCGACGAAGGCGCGCACTTTCGGTGAGACGAGCCGGCGTTCCGGGAACACCGCGTAAGTCGGCCGGCGCGTCGGCTCGTGGTCGTTCAGCACACGTTCGAGCGCGCCCGTTCGCACTTCATCGCGCCACATCCAGTGAGGCGTGACGCCGAACGACCCCTTCATGAAGGGCGGTGCGTGGACGCATCCTGGCGAACGCTCCCGCTCCGCCGATTGATCGGCGCAGGCGCCCTTGCGGCCAGGCTCTTCCTTCCCAAGCCTCGCCGCGCGCTTACCCATTGTGAAGAAGCAGCCGCCATGATCTGGGCGGTCAAGCTGGGGCCGGCGGCTCGATACTCGGCCGCTTTCGCGCCTAAAGATTATTTCCGTTTCGCCCTCCTCATCATGCGGGCTATACCGCTTTCCGCCGCCCGCGGGACCCTCGCTTGAAGAGCCTTGAGCGTTACATACTGCGCCAGATGTGGACGCCGTTCGTCTTCACGACCCTCGTCGTGACGGCGATCGTGTGGCTGACGCAAAGCCTTCAGCGCATGGACATTCTGGTCGATAACGGCGCCTCGCTCGCGCTGTTCGGTTGGCTGACGGCGCTGATCGTGCCGAGCCTTCTGTCGGTCGTCCTTCCTTTCGCACTGTTCGGCGCCGCGCTTTACGCGTTGCACCGGCTTCACTCCGACAGCGAGATCGCAGTGATGTTCGCGGCAGGCGTCAGTCTTCTTCAGGTTGCACGACCGATCCTCCTCATCGCGGCGGCGGCGGCCGCGGCGACGCTTTGGATCAATATCGACCTGATGCCGCGCAGCTATCGCATCCTGAAGCGCGAAGTGGCGGAGCTGCGCGCCGATGTCGCCTCGGCCGTACTCAAAAGCGGCGAGTTCATGGCCTTCCGCGAGGGCTTCACCGTCTATGTCGATGAAGTGCAGCCAGGCGGCGCGCTGAAGGGCCTCCTCGTCCATGACTACCGGGACGCCGCGAAGACCGAGACCTATATGTCGCAACGCGCGCTGCTGCAGGAAACCGACATCGGCCCGGTGCTCTATCTCGTCAACGGAAACATCCAGCGCATGAACCGGCAGACCGGCGCAGTCGATATCGTGAATTTCGACCGCACCGCCGTCAATCTCGGGACGGTGAGGGGCGAACCCGGGGATCTGCTGCTGGAAATGACCGAGCGCTATCCTCACGAACTTTTCAATCCCGATCTCTCGAACGATTACGACCGCGCGAATGCGGGGCGCCTGATCGCCGAAGGCCATAATCGCTACGCCTCGCCGCTTTACGCCTTCGCTTTCGCGTTGATGGCGATCTTCGCGCTGATCGGCGGCCCTTATGACCGGCGCGGCTATCTGCGGCGGATCGGGCTCGCCTGCGCGGCCGCGGGCGCCATAAAGGTCGCAGGGATCGTCCTTGCGGGCGCAGCGGGCGAATCGCAACAGTTCTGGCTCATCTACGTCCCGCCCGCCGCGACGATCCTCATCATGCTGACGCTGCTCGCGGTCGCAGGTCCCGGCGCGCGGTTGTCGCCGGCCCCGGCGGCGGAGACCGTCTGATGCCGCCGATCACGCTCTTCCGATATCTCGCCGGTCGCATGCTCGCCGCGCTGCTCGGTCTCCTCGGCGCGCTTTCGGCGGTAGTGCTTCTCGCCGATCTCGTCGAGAATCTGCGCTTCGCAGGAAAGTCCGGCGCGGATTTCGGATTCGCGCTGCAGCTGACGTTGCTGAGAGTGCCCGCGATCGCGCAAACGCTTCTGCCGTTCATCTTCCTGTTCGCGGCGATCTGGATGTTCCGCGACCTCAATCGCCGATCGGAGCTTGCAGTTATGCGCTCCGCCGGTCTTTCGGTATGGCGCCTCGTCGGTCCTGCTGCGTTTTTGGCGGCGCTCGGCGGCTTCCTCGTCATCGTCGCGATCGACCCGCTGTCGGCGCGGATGATGGCCTACGGCGAAAAGATGAAGAACGACGTCCGCGGCAAGAAGACTTCCGTCGTGCGCGTCTTTGGAGACGGCATCTGGCTGCGCCAGCGCGATGCTACGGAGACGCTGCTGATCAATGCGGCGAGCGTCGATGACGCCGGAACGCTGCAGCGCGTGACGATCTGGCGCCTGTCTCCCGATGCGGCCTTTTTGGAGCGTGTCGATTCGCCGGTCGCCCAGCTCTCCGGGCGCACCATCGAACTCAAAGAAGCGCGCATGAAAGCGGCCGGTCGTCAGGTGACGCAGCGAACGCCGGTCTACGCCGTGCCGACGGCCTTGACCCTGTCGACGCTGCGCGAGAACGCACCCGCTCCCGAGACTATGTCGATTTGGGAGCTGCCCCGCTACATGATGATCGCGAACTCGGTCGGTCTCTCAACCACGCGCTACAACATCCGCTTTCACGATCTCTGCTCGACGCCTTTGAAGCTCACCGCGATGGTCCTTATCGCGGCGCTGTTTTCGTTGGGACCGGCGCGGTCCGGCGGCGCGTTCCAGCTCGTTGTCGCCGCTGTCGGATCGGGGTTTGCGCTTTACGTCCTCTCCGAACTGTCGGCCGCGCTCGGCGAATCAGGGGCGGCGCCCGAGGCGCTCGCGGCATGGACGCCAGCGCTAGTCGCGACGATCGCGGCGGTCAGCATGCTGACGCGGCTTGAAGAAGCATGACCCGCTCGCGCCCCGCCATGGACCTCGCGCGGCGGGTCAGGTAACCATCCCGAACTTATTGGCCGGGCGGGGCTTTAAGGGGTTGAGGAACCGCCCCCTCGGAGGGTTTTCGTGTGTCGGCGTCCCGACTGATCGCGCATCTTCTGGCGACGTCGGCGCTTGCCGGCGCTGGCGGCGCCCTCCCCGTTGCGGCGATCGCACAGACCGATGAGCTGACTGTCGGCGAGCGCCCGGCGCCGCCCGATCCTTCCGAGCGCATCCTCTTCGAGGCCGACACCGTCAGCCGCGAAACCGAAGCAAGCCCGATCGTCGCCGAGGGGAACGTCCGCGCCTATTTCGGCGATCGCTACCTGAAAGCCGACAGGCTTTCTTATGACGAGGCGACCGACATCGTTATTGCGGAAGGCAATGTCTCAATCACGGATGAAAGCCGCCAGACGGTGTTCGCCGGCCGCGTCGAACTGACGGGCGATCTCCGCGACGGCGTCGCCGCGAATTTCAGCGCGCTTCTCGCCGACAATGCAAGACTCGCCGCCGCCTCCGCCGTGCGCGTGCAGGATTCGCGCACGCGCCTGAAAAACGCCGTCTACACCGCTTGCGACGTTTGCGACGACGAAGGCGACGGCAAGACGCCGACGTGGCGCATCAAGGCGCTGAAGGTCACCCGCGACGAAGAGCGAAAGGTCGTGCGGTTCACCCACGCCTTCCTCGAAATCAAGGGCGTGCCGATTCTCTATGCGCCCTTCCTTCAGGCGCCAGATCCTTCCGTCGAGCGACAGTCTGGCTTTCTGACCCCGCAGATCGGCGCCTCCTCGCGTCTCGGTTTCAACTTCGAGCTTCCCTATTATCTCGCCATTTCAAACCATCAGGACGCGACCTTTTCGCCCCGATACACGTCAAGGGACGGCGTGCTCTGGCAGGGCGAATATCGCCGCCGCGACGACAGCGGCTATCATGTCTTCCAAGGCGGCTTCATTGATTTCACGCCGGGGCCCGACGATGTCGACGTTCCGGGAGCACGCTGGCACGTCTTCGCGCAAGGCCATCGCAATTTCGGCGAGAAGTGGCGGGCCGGTTACGACATCGAGCGCGTTTCCGACGACACGTATTTGCGCCGCTACAACGTGCAGCGCCGGGGCGATCTGCGAAAGGAACTCGACACCTCGCTGACGAACCGCTTGCGGACGAACACCTATGTCCGCTGGGGCGACGAAGACACAGAATTGCGAGCCGACAGCTACACCTTCCAGGACCTTCGTACCGTCACCGTGTGCGACCTGTCGACCGGCGAACGGCTGACCATCAATGGGACAAGCTGCGCGGGGTTGATCGGACGCGACCCTCTCGTCACGGAGGCGCAGGAAATCGCGCGCCTCACCCCTTACGCGCTTCCTGTCCTCAATTTCCGCCACCGCTTCCGGCCCGAGCAGATCGGCGGCGAAGCGCGCATCAACGTCAATTTCGCGTCGTTGCAGCGAACGGGCGGCGTCGACACAAGACGCCTTACCGCCAGCGCCTATTGGGAGCGCGAACACATCACGCCGGGCGGCCACAGATTCAACGCCTTCGCCGAGCTGCGCGGCGATCTATTCCGCTATGAAGACCTTAATGAAGGAACGGAGAACCGCAGCGGCGTCGCAGACGACAACCGACTTGACGGACGTTTCGCGCCGACCGTCGGCGCCGAATGGTCCTATCCGCTCACAAAGACTTTTTCCGGCGGGCGCCTTTTCGTCGAACCGCGCGTGCAGCTTGTCGCAAGCCCGACGGGACGCAACGGCGCCGACATCATCAATGAGGACTCGCAAAGCATCGAGTTCGATTACGCCGGCCTGTTCGACTACAACAAGTCGACAGGCTTCGACGCATTCGAAGATGGGCAGCGCCTCAATGCCGGCGTCGCGGTAGCTGCGGCCTTCGACAACGGTCTGAAAATCGAGGGCGAGATCGGCCAGCAGTTAAGGCTGCAATCGACCGCCGCTTTCGATCCTGCGATCGGGCTCGGCGAGGAGCGTTCGGATTATGTCGGCGGGCTCAATATCCGGTACAAGAACATCATCGGCATCGAAAACCGCTTCCGTATCAATGACGACGGCGGCAGCCTTGATCGCGCCGAGTCGATCGCGTTTCTTAACGCATGGCGCCTGCGCGCCGACGTCAGCTATGTGCGCCTCAGTGAGGAAATTTCGATCGCCGGGCTGACGCGGCGCGAGGAGCTTAACGGACGGCTGACGGCGAAGCTGACGAAGAACTGGAATGCGGCCGTCGCATGGCGACAGGACTTCGTCACAAATCAACTGATCCAACAGGATTTCATTCTGGGATACCAGGACGAATGCTCGTCTCTTGAAGTCACCTATCGCCGCGACCGCACGACGGACGTCGGCCTTGAATCTGACAACGCGTTCCTCATCCGCTTCACGCTGCGCTCGCTGGTCAACAGCTGACGCAGGGCGACGCGCGTAAAGGACGGGGTTCAACTCGTCGCATCGCCAACCAGGGCAGTACCAGAGTCGATCAGGTCGTCGACGCCGCAAATATGGCGTGACCTGAAAATGCAAAACGTCCTACCGACGCTTCCAGAAAAAACGGGCGGAAATCCGGTGGCCGGGAGCCGGAGTGCGGCGCGCATACCGAGAACGCTATCCCACGAACTTGAGACGAGCGAAATCGAGCTCAAAGAGCTTTGCGCTCGCCGGAGCATTTGACGGCGGATCGCCGCCACGAACCTATTTGAGAATTAATGGCGCCGGAGCGGAGCTTTGACGCGCTGCGTTAAGGTTTCGTTTTCCCTGTTGGGGCACGGTCCTTTGTGGACTGGCGATCGCCGTCAGAGAGCGTTGCGGAGCGTTCCCTTGTTCATCTTAGTTAATCGAAAATTTCTGGCCCGCGCCGCCGCCATGGCGTCGGGCCTCTCATCGACGGCCTCGGCTCAGGCGCGTGCGGTCGATCCGCAAGGCTCTGGCCCGATATTGGCGGCGGTCGAGTGGCTGCAAGGCACGCTGCTTGGAAACGTCGCAACCGCAGTCGCCGTCATCGCGGTCGCCTTTGTCGGCTTCATGATGCTCACCGGGCGAATGAACTGGCGTTACGGGGTCACCGTCATCGTCGGATGTTTCATTCTGTTCGGCGCTGCGTCGATCGTCTCCGGCATCCAGTCGGCGGCGGACGCGGCGGGGTGACGCCGCCATGGCCGAGCTTTCACGCACGCCGGTTTTTCGGGCGCTGACCCAGCCGCAGACATTCGCGGGCGTCTCCTACAGTTTTTTTGTGATCAATCTGGTCGTGTCGACGGAGATCTTTCTCGTCACGCGCTCGTTCTGGGCTCTGCTCGCGCCTGTCGCGCTGCATTCGATCGGGTATGTTTCTTCGCTGCGCGAGCCGCGCATTTTCGACCTCTGGCTGAAACGCGTCAGCAAAACGCCGCGCGCGCCGAACTACGCGCTTTGGCGCTGCAACAGCTACGCGCCCTGAACCGGCGGTGAGGGGCATGGCGCAGCGCAAGATCAGCGACCTGGCGAAAAAGGAAGGGCGGGTCGGCGACCACCTGCCGATTCTCGCCCATGCCGATGGCCAGACCCTTGCGCTGAAGGGCGGCATGCTGATGCAGGTCATTCTGCTCGACGGCTTTCCTTTTGAAACCGCGGAGACAGATGAGCTCAATTACCGTCTCGCCGTCCGGGACACGATGCTGCGAAGCGTCGGCAATGCGCGTATCGCGCTTTATCATCATATCGTTCGGCGCCGGGCCGCCGTCGACCTCAAGGCATCCTTCGAAGATCCCTTCGCGCGCTGGCTCGATCAGCGCTGGCGTCGGCGCATTGGCGAGAAAAGACTCTACGTCAACGACCTATTCCTGACGCTTGTTTACAGGCCGTCGATTGGAAAGGTCGGTATTCTCGACCGGGTCGGCGATCGAGCCCGGCGCTCCGGCGGGAATGCGCAGGCGTCGCGAGAGCGGGACATTCGCACGCTCGACGCCGTCCGCGAAAGCCTCATCGCATCGCTGAAACCTTACGGGCCGCGGACACTGCAGCGCTATGACGGCGCCGGCGGGCGATGCTCTGAACCTCTTGAGTTTCTCTCGCTCATTCTCAATGGCGAGCTTAACCCGGTCGTCGAACCGGCGGGCCCGGCAGCGCACCACCTACCGTACAAGAGGCTCTCCTTCGGCGTCGATGCGCTTGAATCGAAGGGCGCTGGCGCCTCCGAGTTCGCCGCGATGCTGTCGATGAAGGAGTACCCTGCGTCGACGACCCCCGGCATGCTTGACGGTCTGCTCCGGCTGCCGATCGATATGGTCGTCACCGAAAGCTTTTCGTTCATCGACCGACAGATCGCTCAGGAACGCATCGATCTCGCCATCCGCCGCCTGCGCGCGGCGGATGACGATACGGTGACGCTAAAGCGCGGCCTGATGGCGGCTAAAGACGACGCTGCGAGCGGCGGGGCCGCGTTCGGCGAACATCATTTGAGCGTGATGGTGCGGGCGGATACGATCCCGGCGCTCAACGCAGCGGCGTCGAGCGTTCAAGCCGCGATCGCCGACATCGGCGCAGTGGCGGTGCGCGAGCAGCTTGGCCTCGAGCCTGCATTCTGGGCGCAGTTTCCCGGAAATTTCGAATACATCGCCCGACGCGCGCTGATTTCTTCCGGCAACATGGCCGGCCTTTGTTCCATGCACGGCTTCCCGATCGGATCGCCGGACGGAAACCATTGGGGCCAGGCGATCACCGTATTTGAAACGACCTCTGCGACGCCCTACTATTTCAACTTTCACCAGGGCGATCTCGGGAATTTCCTTGTTATCGGACCATCGGGCTCGGGCAAAACCGTCGTTCTCAACTTCCTGACCGCGCAGGCCCAGAAAATCTCGCCGCGCACCGTATTCTTTGACAAGGATCGCGGTGCAGAAATTTTCCTGCGCGCCATCGGCGGCGCCTATGAAGTGCTTCGCCACGGCGCGGCGACAGGATTCAATCCGTTGCAGCTTAAGGATTCCGGCGGCACACGCGCATTCCTTCGAGCGCTCGTCGGCCAGCTCGCGCGCGGCCCTTTGGGGCCGCTTTCACCGGACGAACTCGCCGTCGTCGCCGAAGCGGTCGATGCGAATTTCGATCAGCCGGTTGAGCTGCGCCGGCTGCGCTATTTCCGCGAGCTCCTTGGCGGCGTTCGCCGGCCCGAGGCCGGCGATCTCGCGCAGCGCATCGCGCGCTGGTGCACCGGTGGGGAATACGCCTGGTTGTTCGACAACGCCGAAGACCGCTTTTCGGCCGACGCGCGCGTTGTCGGATTCGACATGACGGAACTCCTCGATGCGCCCGATTTGCGCACGCCCGCGATGATGTACCTCTTCCGCCGAATCGAAGAGCGCCTTGACGGATCGCCGACGCTGATTGTCATCGATGAGGGCTGGAAGGCGCTTGATGATGAAATCTTCGGCGCCCGCCTCAAGGATTGGCTGAAAACCATCCGCAAACGCAACGGCCTCGTCGGATTTTGCACCCAATCGGCGCGCGACGCGCTCGACAGCCGCATCGCGAGCGCTATTCGCGAGCAAACCGCCGCGCAGATATTCATGCCAAATCCACGCGCCAGCGAGGAAGACTACGGCGTCGGTTTCGGCTTGACCGCTCACGAGCTCGATATCGTCCGGTCGCTGCCGGAGGAGTCGCGATGCTTTCTGATCAAAGCGGGAACCGACAGTGTCGTCGCGCGGCTCGACCTTTCCGGCGAACCAGAAGCGCTCCGCATTCTTTCGGGCCGCGAGCGGACGGTGCGCGCGCTCGATGAACTACGCAGCCGCGTGGGTGATATGCCGGCGCGATGGCTGCCCATCCTTCTTGGCGAGAAGCGGCTGGCGGACGAAGCAGCGCCGCGCAAGGCCAGGCGCATTGCGGCGGGAGGCGCGCGATGACGATCGCTTGTCCGTCGCTGGATGATCTCTCCGACCTCGGCGCGCTGATGCTCAGCGTCGACTGCCAGTCGGCCGCTTATGTCGCCAGCGCCTATGAAGGCCTTTTTGGATCAGGCGGCGGTTTTGCGCAGGCGCTCGCCGGGATCCTGACGATCTATGTCGCCTTTTATGGGTATCGGTTGATTATCGGAGCCGGCTCTGCGACCGCGCCTGATCTCGTGCGCCGGCTCGCTTTCATCGGAATCATTCTCGCGCTTTCTTCGAATTGGCCCGCTTATCAGACGCTTTTCGTCGACACCGTGACAGGCGGCGCGGAAGAAATCGCCGGCATGATGTCGACGGCGACGACGGGGCGGACGACCTCGTCAGCCTCCATCGCCGCCGAAATCGACATTGCAGTTGATGAAATGACGCGCCTTGCGACCGAGTGGAGCCGCAGCACGCCTGCGGCCGCCGCCGCCGCAATTCCGGAGAGCCCTGTTGCAGTCTCCCGCCCGGTCGGACCTGCCGGCGTCAGCGCCGTCAACATGCTGTGGCTCAGCGCGATCCTGCTGGGCGTCGGGTCGGCCGGCGTCATCGCCATCACCAAGATCACGCTCGCTTTCCTCCTGGCGTTGGGGCCGCTGTTTCTGACGCTGGCCCTCTTTCAGGCGTCGCGCGGGCTTTTTGAAGGATGGCTCAGAACTATCGTCGCCGGAGCCTTCGTGCTGGTGTTCACGATTCTTGCGACGGGGGGCGCTCTGTCGGTTGTTGCACCCATCATCGCCGCTATCGCGCGCGATCAGGCGGCAGGCGTCAACGATGTCGGCGCCGTCTTCACGCTTCTCATCGCCTGCATCATCTTTGCGATGCTGATCCGTCAGGTGTTGACCACGACGACGCGCCTCACCGCCGCGTGGCGTCTTCCATTTCTGACCGAGCGCCAGGCCCTGCCGGCGGATAACGCCGTTCAAGCTGAGCGCCGGGCGGACGCCGCGTCCGCGAACGAACGCATCGCCGGTATAGTCGCCTCCGTTTCGCGCGGAGCCGAGGCGCCGGCGGCGTCGCGCACGATCGTAACGAGCACAGCTGTCGCGGCGAGCTTTGACAAGGAGGCAGAGCCCGCTGCAAGCCGCCGCGCCTCGCGCGCCTATCGCGGCTTTGGGTCCTCGCGCGTGCGCGCAGCGGGAGGATATCGATGAAACCATATCTGGTCCTTTTCACGCTTCTCGCGGCCTTAATGTCTTCAGCGTCGGCCGATCCGCGCATTCGCGAGATCGTGCATGCGCCGGATCGCGTGATCCGGCTTATCGGTCATTACGGCTATCAGATCGCCATCGAGTTTCCCGAACCGGAACGCATTGAAAGCGTCGCCGTCGGCGACTCTCTCACCTGGCAGGTGACGCCCAACAAACGCGGTAATCTTCTTGTCGTGAAGCCGGTTGACGAAGGCGACCCGACGAACATGACGGTCATCACTTCGGGCGCGTTCTACACCTTCGAGCTCATATCGAAGGCGCGCGATGCATCGACGCCGCTGTCCGAAATCACATACCTCTTGCGGATCAAGCAGCCTGCCGCAGCGCCTGCGCCCTTCGCAGTCGACTTGCGCGATTCCGCGCCGGCGCCGCCCACGGCGCCGCTTAATGAGAGCTATACCTACAAGGGATCGATACAGAATCTGCCCTCGCGCGTGTATGACGATGGGAAATCGACCTTCTTCGAATGGCCGCAAGGCGTTGAGACGCCCGCGATCTTTTATCGGCGCCCCGACGGATCGGAGAGCATCGTCAATTATTCCAATCGTGAAGGCGCGATCGTCGTGCATCAGGTCGCCGGGGAGTTTGTGCTGCGGAACGGGCGTGAGGTGACGTTTATTTTCAATGAGGCGTTCGCCGACGTGGAACGCGGGCCCGGCGCGCCGCAACCGCGCCGGAAAAAGAAGGGGGGGCCGTTCGGCCTATTCGGCGGATGAGAGGCAAAGGCAAGACTGATCCGCGCCTGACGGCGCCCTCCGATGCGCTCGCAGAAGCGAACCGGCTCGCGTTGCCGCAGGTCGCCGTCTCGGGCGGCGACGGCGGAGCGGCGATCGGCGCCGCGATCGCTGTCGGCCTTGGCGTGCTCGTGTTCAACCAGATGTCGATCGCCCGGCTTGAACGAAGGGCGCCGCCGCCACAGCCCGTCATTATCGCGGAGGCGCCGGCCGCACCGCAGCCGAAACCAGCGCCGCCGCCCGCCTACGATTTTCCGCCTGCGACGACCTACAGCGCGCCCGTTGAAGATCGGCCGCGCGTGCGGCCGGAGCGCTTGCGCGCGCCTTCGCTCGTCGTCGATACGGGTCCGTCCGCCGCCGAGGCGGCCGCCGCGCGCGCGGCGCTGTCGCGCGAAGGCCTCAACGCGAGCGAAGCGTTCGCCGCGCGTGTCGGTGATTCTGAGAACGCGCCGGCGACCGCTGCGCATATCGGCGATCTGTCGTCGACCGTCATCGAGGGAACGCTGATCGCCGGCGTTCTTGAAACCGCAATCAATTCCGACCTGCCGGGTTTTACGCGCGCGATCGTCAGCGAAGACGTGCGCAGCTTTGACGGCACGGAGATCCTCATCCCTCGCGGCAGCCGTCTCATCGGGCAATACCGTTCCGGCCTCGCCATCGGCGAATCGCGCGCCTTCGTCGTGTGGACGCGCCTCATTCTGCCGAGCGGCGTCGCCATCAAACTTGCGTCGCCCGTCACCGATACGCTGGGCCGGGCCGGCCTCGGCGGCAAGGTCGATCGACATTTTCTGGAGCGCTTCGGTTCTGCAATCCTTTTGTCGATCATCGGCGCAGGCGCGGAGATTCTCGCCGCCGAGAGCGGCAACAACACCGTCGTCGTCACATCGTCCGCGCAGGCTTACGGCGTCGCCCAAACGGCCCTCCAGTCCAGCGTCAACATTCCGCCGACCATTCGCATCGCACAGGGCGCGCCGATACGCATCTTCGTCGCGCGCGATCTCATCTTTCCGTTGTTTGAGGAAACGGGCGGCACAGTCCTGACGGCGGAGCCATGACAAGTCTCGCCGCCGACGATCGACCGCTTGACGACTCGCATGTTTACCTGACGGCGTTTCTGAAGCCGCTTGAGAAGTGGCTGCGGCACGATCGCGTCGCCGAAATTTTCGTCAACCGGCCCGGCGAGTTCTGGGTCGAGACTGTCGGCGGCTCCATGCAGCGACTTTCCGCGCCGGACATCACCGACCAGCATATTCAGCGCCTCGCCGCGCAGATTGCGCGTTTCAATGCGCAGGCCATCAACCGCGAGCAGCCGGTGCTCGCCGCATCGCTCCCCGGCGGCGAGCGCGTTCAGATCGTCGGCCCCCCGGCGACGCGCAAGCATTGGGCGATCGCGATTCGGCGACCATCCGCCGTGCGGCTTGCGCTTGACGATTTCGCCGGGTCGAAGAACTTCGGCGATGTCGTCCTCTCGAAAGAGGACGAGCTGAGCGCCATTGACCGCAAGCTGATGGCGCTCATCGACGCCCGCCGCATCCCCGAGTTTCTTGCGCTCGCGGTCAAGGCGAAAAAGTCGATCCTGATTTCGGGCGGCACGTCGACCGGCAAGACAAGCCTCTTGAGCGCGCTCATCGCGGCGATTCCTGCGGAAGAGCGGCTTATAACGGTCGAGGATACGCCGGAGATCGCGCTCGATCACGCGAATTCGGTCGGCCTGATCGCAGTGAAGGGAAATCTCGGCGAGGCGCGGATCGGGCTTGACGACCTCCTCAATGCGTCGCTGCGTCTCCGGCCGGACCGCATCATCCTCGGCGAGCTTCGCGGCGCGGAAGCGGTGACGTTCCTGCGAGCGATCAACACCGGCCACCCCGGATCGATCACCACCATCCACGCAGACAGTCCGCACGGCGCCTTTGAGCAAATTGCGCTGATGTCCCTTCAGGCCGGCATGCCGCTCGCAAGGCGCGAGACGGTCGATTATGTGCGCTCGATCATCGACATCACCATTCAAGTCGTGCGGGAGGGAGGAAAGCGGCGCATCGCCGAGATCGCCTTCGATCCCGCTGCGCGGCTCGCTCGCTAAAATTATCAGCGCTTTGCGCCTTACGCCGATGTCATCGACCGCAGCAGCATTTGCATAAGAAGCCGCGCGCCTCATCAAGTCTCCGTTTACGCCCGGTCGTGCAGGGTTTCCGCGCAGGAATTCATTTGCGTGGGTGCAGCGATGTCGACGAATGACCGGCGGCTTCTCAGCCGCGACGCCGTTCGATCCGATCGGACGAAAAGCTCGTTCTGGCGCGTGCTCGCAGCCGCCGGCGTGCTCGCCCTCGCGGGATGCGCGGGCGAGGAAGCCGGTGTTGACACGCCCTCCGGCGCGCCCTCGGCCCCGACGGTCGGCGACAAGCCGACGGCGACGGAGGCTTCGCGCTTTCTGACGCAGGCGACGTTCGGCCCTACGCAGGCCGACATCGATGAGCTCGTGAGCATCGGCTACTCTTCGTGGATGCGGCGCCAGTTTGAGGCGAGCGCCCCGTCCAACGTCACCGAGCTTCGCCGGATCCAGGCGGATTATGCGGCGCGCAATCAAACGGTCGGCCCCGAAGCCCTCGCCGACATCGCATGGCGAAACATGATCGAAGGCGACGACCAGCTGCGCCAGCGCATGGTCTTCGCGCTGTCGCAGATTTTCGTCGTTTCCTATGAGAACTCCGATGTCGCCGAAACGATCGCGTCGGCGGCGTTCTACATGGACACGCTTCAGAACAACGCTTTCGGCAATCACCGGACGCTCATCGAGGACGTGACCTACAGCCCTTCGATGGCGCAGTTCCTCACCTATCTGAATAACCGCAAGGAAGATGAATCGCAGAACCGCGTGCCGGACGAGAATTACGCGCGCGAGATCATGCAGCTCTTCACGATCGGACTCGTCGAGCTCAACCCGGACGGCACGCCGCGCGTCGACGGCTCGGGAAATCAGATCGAGACCTACGACAACGACGACATTACGGGACTCGCCAAAGTGTTCACCGGCCTCAGCTGGGCTGACGGAGATTTCGGCGGCCGCTTCCCCGATCAGGCGGTTCCGACAGCGGCCTATTCGCCGCTCGCAGTCTTCGAAGGCGAACACTCGACCTCTGAGAAGGCGTTTCTCGGCGTCACCGTGCCTGCGAACACGCCCGCCGCACAGAGCATCGACATCGCGCTCGACACGCTGTTCAACCATCCGAACACGGCCCCGTTCCTGGCGCGCCAGCTCATTCAGCGCTTCGTCACCAGCAATCCTTCGCCGCGTTATGTACGCAACGTCGCTGCGGCGTTCGAGACGGGATTTTACCAGCTGCCTGACGGAACGACCGTCGGCTCCCTTCAGCGCGGCGACCTCAGACCTGTCATCGCCGCAGTGCTGCTCGACGACGAGGCGCGACTGCCCGCGAGTCTGCAAAACCCGAATTTCGGCAAGGTTCGCGAGCCGGTCATCCGCTTCACGCATTGGGCGCGCAACGCCGACCTCAACTCGGCGTCCGTTCTCGGCGAAGGCGGGCTGACGGGTCAGGGCATTCTGAGAGAAACGGCCCCGCCGACCCGGCTCAGTCAGCAGGCCTATCGTTCTCCGTCCGTCTTCAACTTCTATCGCCCCGGCTACGTCGCCGCCGGCTCGCAGACCGGAGGGGCGGGCCTCGTCGCGCCGGAATTGCAGATCGTCACGACGGCGACCGTCACCGCCTACGCCAACTTCATGCTGGACCGGATTGAGGAAGGCACCGCGACGGAGACCTATCGCCCGCAATACACGCGTGAACTTCCGCTTGCGGACAATCCGGCGGCGCTGGTCGACCACCTCAATCTCATCCTGACCGCCGGATCGATGCAGCCGTCGACCCGCGATGCGATCATAGCCGCCGTCAGCGGCGTCAGGCTGCGCGCGGGCAGCGACGCGCTCGACCGCCGTCGCCGCGTGAATACGGCGATGCTGATGACCGTGCTTTCGTCCGAATATTACACCCAGCGCTGAGGAGAGATCCAAATGTCCGCCGTCACCCGACGCGAAATTCTCAAGACAGCGCGCCTTCTCAGCGCCTACGGAGCCGCGCCTTTCGCGATGAACCTTCTTCCGTTCAACGCGCTCGCGGCCTCGACGACAGGTTACAAGGCGCTTGTCTGCGTCTTTCTGTTCGGCGGCATGGACAACCACGACACCGTGCTGCCGTATGACGATGCGTCCTACAATCAGTTCGCGACGCTCCGGCGCACGCTGATGAACGAGTATAACGGCCTTCCCGGCGGCTCCTCCCGCACGAAGGCCCGGCTTCTTGCGCTTAACCCGTCGAACGCTGCGGCGCTCGGCGGGCGCGAGTTCGCCCTGCCTGAGGCGCTTGCCCCGATCCAGCAACTCTTCGCATCCGGCCGGGCGGCGATCGTCGGCAATGTCGGGCCGCTGATCGTCCCTATAAACCGAGCGCAATGGCGCAGCGGCGGTGCGCGCTCGCCCGAGCGGCTCTTCTCGCATAACGACCAGCAATCGACATGGATGGCCGCGGCGCCGGAAGGCGCGCGGTTCGGCTGGGGCGGGCGCCTCGCCGACATGGCGATCGCGTCGCGAGCGAATTCCAACGCGTCCTTCACCGCCGTTTCGGTCTCCGGAAACACCGTTTACCTCAACGGGGAGGAAGCCACCGGCTTCTCGCTTGGCGTCAATGGACCGACGCAGATCAGGGTGATCAATCGGACGAGCTTCTACGACTCGACCGCCTTGCCCGGCCAGGTCGCCGACCTCGTTCAGGACACGCAGAACGCACGCAGCAACCTCTTCGAGCGCGATGTCGCCAACATTCATCGCCAATCGATCGCCCTCAACCGCGACCTTGAGGCTGCTCTCAGCGCGCAACCTCCGTTTTCCACCGTCTTCCCGACAAGCGGCCTCGCCCAGCAGATGCAGGTTGTCGCGCGCATGATTGCGGCGCGATCGGTTCTCGGCGTGTCGCGCCAGATCTTCTTCGTGTCGACCGGCGGTTACGACACCCATTCGGCGCAGGCGCCGACGCTGACCGGGCTGCACACGACGCTCGCCGGCGCGATGCGCGCGTTCTACGACGCAACGGTCGAGCTTGGCGTGCAGAACGACGTCACCGCCTTCACCGCATCGGATTTCGGCCGCACGCTCAGCGTCAACGGCGACGGCACCGATCACGGCTGGGGCGCGCACCACTTCGTCGTCGGCGGGGCCGTCAACGGCAACCGCATCATCGGGGATATCCCGCCGCCGGTCGTCAATCATGACCAGGACAGCGGGTCGGGCAGGCTGATACCGACGTTGGCGGTTGAACAGCTCGCTGCGAGCCTCGCGGCTTGGTTCGGTCTCACCGCCGGCGAAATCCAGACGGCCCTGCCGAACCTCGGCAGCTTTTCGGGGCCGATCGACCTCTTCAACACGACTGCAGGCGCTTGAGAAACAAAGGGGGCTTAGAGCCATGTCAATGAACTCGCACAATCGCGCCCGACGCCGACAGATGATTGCGGCGGCGACTATCGCCGTCGTGATCGGCGCCGCCGGCGGCGCCGTCGCCGTGGATGATTGCGAAAAGAACTGCGGTCTTTCGCGCGCGCTCCTGCGCGACCGCGAACAGAACGAGATGAAGCTTGCCGCGCGGAGCGACGACCCGGCGCGCGAAGAGCGGCGCTACGGCCGGCCGGCGCTGCGCGACGAACCGACAAAAGCGTTCTTCGTGCGCGGCGGTTACACGCCGTTCTCGAGCGGAAACGGCCTTGCAGACGGCAAGGGCGCGCTCCTCTTCTCCGGCGGCTATCGCAGCCGCATCAGCCAGA
>CAZOEB010000049.1:0-20969 GCA_964578685.1 uncultured Caulobacterales bacterium | reverse complement strand
ACATCGTCGGCTATTCGCAGGCCGTCTTTGAGAAGATCGAAGCGGACTATCGCGCGTTCGCGGGCAAGCTCGGCTTCGAATCGATCGTCGCCATTCCGTTGTCGGCGCTCGAAGGCGACAACATCACGACGAAAAGCGCCAATACGCGCTGGTTCAAAGGGCCGGCGCTGCTCCCCTATCTGGAAACGATCGAGGTCGCCTCGGACCGCGAGGACAAGCCGTTCCGCCTGCCCGTTCAGTGGGTGAACCGTCCGAACCTCGATTTCCGGGGCTTCTCCGGCACCATTGCGTCCGGCGTCGTCAAGCCCGGCGATGAAGTCGTCGTCATTCCGTCGGGGCGGCGTTCGACCGTCAAACGCATCGTCGCGCTCGACGGCGATCTCGCGATTGCGGGCCCGCAGCGCGCCGTCACGCTGACGCTCGCCGATGAAATCGACATCAGCCGCGGCGACATTCTATGCGCGGCCAAGTCGCCCGCCGAACAGTCGGACCAGTTCGCCGCGCACATCATCTGGATGCACGACGAGGAGATGATCCCCGGCCGGCAATATTTCTTCAAGACCGCGAACCGCGTCGTCTCGGGCTCGATCACCGAGCTGAAGCACAAGATCAACGTCAACACGCTTGAACACATGTCGGGCAAGACGATGGAGCTCAACGAAGTCGGCGTCTGCAACGTCTCGACCTCGGCGCCGATCGCGTTCGATCCCTATCGGGAGAATCGCGAGACCGGCTCGTTCATCATCATCGACAAGCGGACGAACAACACCGTCGGCGTCGGTCTCATCGATTTCTCCTTGCGCCGCGCGCAGAACGTCCACTGGCAGGATCTCGACATCAACAAGGCGGCGCGCGCCAAGGCCAAGCACCAGCGCCCCTGCGTGTTGTGGTTCACCGGGCTTTCGGGCGCCGGCAAGTCGACGATCGCCAATCTCGTCGAGAAGCGGCTCCACGACATGGGCCGGCACACCTACACGCTCGACGGCGACAATGTGCGCCACGGCCTCAACAAGGACCTCGGCTTCACCGACGCCGACCGCGTCGAGAACATCCGTCGCGTGTCGGAGACCGCAAAGCTGATGGTCGACGCCGGCCTCATCGTCCTCGTCTCGTTCATTTCGCCTTTCCAGAGCGAGCGGCGGATGGCGCGCGAGATGCTGGAAGACGGCGAGTTCATCGAGGTGTTCGTCTCAACCCCGCTCGCCGTCTGCGAGAAGCGCGACGTCAAAGGACTCTACGCCAAGGCGCGGCGCGGCGAGATCAGGAACTTCACCGGCATCGACAGCGACTATGAAGCGCCGGAGAACCCTGAACTGACGCTCGACACCTCAAAAGTGACGGCCGCCGACGCCGCCGCGACGATCGTCGAGCACCTCCGGAAGAACGGTTACCTGGGCTAACGCGGCGTTGCGCTGACAACGAGATCGCCCGTTTGCAGCGCGCGCGGCAAATCGGGGATCATCAGCTCCACGTCCGCCCACTGAATGGGAATGCCCGCGCAGAGGAGCGGGTCGGGCCCGTCGCAAACCTGCAAATGGAGATGCGGCTCCGTCGAATTTCCGGAGGAACCGAGAAGGCCAAGCGCGGCGCCCGTCTCAACAACATCGCCGACCTTCACTCGCAGGCTTCCCGGAATGAGGTGCGCATAGAACGAAAACTCTCCGTTTCCATGGTCGATCACGACCTGACTGCCGCCGACAGCGCGGCCGCCGCCGCCGATGCGTTCGAACTGCTCCTGCTGAAGCCGTTCAAAATATTTGGCGATGGTTTCTTCCGGCTGCTTCATCGCAGCGGGATCTTCGGCTTCGTCATTGATTGCGACGACGACCTTACCGGGGGCCGCCGCGAATACCGTTTCGCGATAGGCGTAGTAGTCTGCAAAGCGGGTTCCCTTGCGGCGATGCGTTCGCTGATCGGCCCCGAGCTGGACGAAATCGTAAGCGAACTCTTCCATCGGCGACCAGCGATGACCGGTGTGAAAGCTCGCTCCGGCCGCGACATACCAGGCGCCGCGCAAGGGAAAGGCGTAGGCGATTTTCGACTGCCCCATGATCACGGGCAGTTCCTTCATCGCATCATCGCCGTTGACGCGCACGCGGACAGCGTCTCTTGCGCCGCGAAAGGCGAATGTCTGCCAATTGATCATCACCGCCTCGCCGGGATCGAGCGTCAGATCGGGGGACAGTTTCACGCCGGACGGAACAATCGCTTCGCCGCCGAATTGGAATTTGAGAAGCTCGAATATCCCCGCCTGCTGAAGGCCGGCTCCATTGGCGGCTGCGGCGCCGAGTTCAGCTGCGCCTAGCGCGCGCGATTCGATCACCCTGCCCCCCCGACATCAGCTCAAGCGCTGCCGATTGGAGCGCTAGCGGCGCCGCGCCGTCATTGATGACGGCGATGTTCTGAACAAGGACGCTGTTCGTCCCGCGCTGCCCGTCGAGTTGATAGGCGTAGACGCGTTCTCCCGGATGGAACCGGATGTCGAGCGCGCGCGCCTGACCGGCGCCCGCTGCGACTGCGGCGAACGCCAGCGCGGCGGTGAGTTCCTTCAGCATATGTTTGTTTCTTCCCCTTGCCGGCCGCCTGTGTGAGCGACGCCCGCTTTTCCTGTCGAGCGAACTCTACGCCTTTCCCAGGCGCTGAAGAACGCCAATTCCGCATGATGCTGATAACGCCCGTCAGGAGGGCGCGCGGCCTTGAAAATGCTTGATTATTCTTGCCGCAATCCGTACACGGAACTTCTTCGGGATGTCGTGGCCCATGCCCTCGATGATTTCGAGATCGGCGCCCTTGATGTTCTTGAAGATGTCGACGCCGCCGGCGGGCGGGGCGAGCGGATCGTCCGACCCGTGGATGACGAGGGTCGGCGCCGCGATCTTGCGCGTGAAGTCCTTGCGCAGGTCCCCGGTTTCGATGATCGCGGCGAGCTGCCGGCGGGCGCCGGCGGGATAGTGGCTGCGCTCATAAGAGGCCGCCAGACGCGCGCGCAGTTCCTCCTCGCTCGCGCCGGAATTCTTGGTGCCGATGAGGTTCCAGAGATACATCGCGCGTTCAAGCGCCTGTTCCTTCGTCGTGATGTTCGCCGGCGGCGCCATCAGCGCCCGCGCGATTTCGGCGCGCGCGCGCGGCAGACGCGGATTGTTGGTCGAGGACATGATGATCGCAAGGCGCTTCACGCGTTGGGGATGCTTCGCCGCCACGACCTGCGCGATCATCCCGCCCATGGAAACGCCGACGATATCAGCCTTGTCGATTGCAAGCGCATCGAGAAGACCGACCGTATCCTTCGCCATGTCTTCGAGAGAATAGGGCGCAAGGCCCCTGATGCCGGCGAGGCGCGCGGCAAGCTGCACCATCGGATTGGGCGCGCGCTTTCCTTCGAATTTCTGCGAATGGCCGATATCGCGATTGTCAAAGCGCAGCGTCCGGTAGCCCGCGTCATTGAGCGCGGCGACGAAATCATCCGGCCAGAACGTCAGCTGCTGGGCGAGCCCCATGATCAGAAGGATGACCGGCCCGTCCGCCGGTCCGTCAAAGCGGTAGTCGATAGCGACGCCGTGGCTGGTCATTGCGATCATGAACGCCGTCTAGACGCCCCCGGCGCCGCTTCAAAGCGCGCCGCGCACACGCCCCGGCGGTCGCGAAATCGCCCTTCTGCGCGCGTTGGTGATCTGGGTCACAGGCGCGCCGCCGGCCCCATCCTATCTTCAAATCACGGATGAAGGGTCTCAGAGCCGCCCCTCCTGTAAAGCCCGGAGCCCTTCATCCGCTCGGGGACGGCGCTCCATTCGCCCTGATCGAGCGCCTCGCTTGGGGGAGTAAATCTGGAAACGGCCGATTGCCCTCGGCCGTTTCCACGATTCCCTGACAGGGGCGCGCAACTCCCGGTCGGTCAGGATGGCGGTTGCTCGCATCGAGGTCTTTCCCGATTATGCAGCCTCTGTTCCCCGTCTCTGATCGGCCCGGTTCTATGGCCCCGCAAAAAGACGCCGAGCGCAGCTGGCTCGCCCGCATTCTTGCGGGCTCGCTCTCCTTTCGCGGCGCAGCGGAGGAGGATTTGATCGAACTCGCGCGGGCCGCCCGCAACCTAGCCGTCCAGCGCGGCGGCGTTCTCGCCCCGCCGAAGGGCAAGGGGGCGGAGGTCTATGTCATCGAGACAGGCGTCGTCGCCAAGCTCGCGGCCGAGATCGAGGGCGGCAAGAGCGTTCTCGTCGGGCTCTTTGGGGCCGGGGATGCGATCGCCATCGACGCCGCTTTTCGCGACCGCCCCGCCGGTTCGGGCGCTGACGCCGCGCGCGAACTGCGCGCGCTGACCAATGTCACCGCCGCCGCCATTCCGGTCGAGGACTATCGCCGCGTCCTGCGCCGCAGCCAGGAACTCGCCGACGCGGCGATCACAACCCTTGCGATCCGTCAGTCGAAGCTGGAAGCGCGCTTCGCCCTCGCGCTGCAAAGCCCGCTCGAGATGCGGCTTGCCGCGCTCTTCGCGCAGATGGCGGCGATGGTCGCCGGCAATCGCTGGCAGCCGACGGTCGTGATCGGCAAGCTGTCGCAGTCCTTCGTCGCCGACATGCTGGGCGTCAGCCGCGAACATGTGAACCGCACGCTCGCGATGTGGGAGCGGTCAGGCCTCATCTTCCAGACGAAGACCGGCGACATCACGATCGAGAACCGCAAGCGCCTGATGCAGATCGCCGGCGAACGCCGCGCCGCGCGCATCGCGACGCCGGAGACCGACGCGCTGTGGGAAATCGACGCCCATCTTGACTACGGCCTCAACCAAGTCGCTTATGACCTTGCGCAGGAGGCGCTGCGCCGCTCGCCGCGTGATGATCGCTTCAAGCACCGCGCGGCGCTGGCGCTCGCCCGCACCGGCGCGCTCGACGAGGCGCTCGGTCTCTTCGACAGCTTCCAGCTCGCGAAGAACGCCGCCGACGAAGACATTTTGTGCCTCGGGCCGCGCCTCCGCCGCGACCTCGCCTTCCGCGCCGAACCGCCCGATGCGCGCCTCCTCAAGAAATCCGCCGAAGAGTACGAGGCCGTCTACGCCAAGACCGGCGGCTATTATCCGGGCGTCAGCGCCGCCGCCGCCTTCGCCATGGCCGGCGACAACATCCGCGCGAAAAAGATCGCGGGGAAAGTCGCGGCGGAGTGCGAAACGCTGCTCGCTGACATCGACGACGATGCGCCGACTTATTACGCGCGCGCGACGCTCGGCGAGGCGTTACTCATCGCCGGCGATCGCGCGGGCGCGGAGCGCGCTTTCGCCGCTGCGCGCGGCGCCGAGGATTTCACGCCGGGCAAGGCCGCAACGACGCGCAAGCAGCTGCACCGCCTCGCGGCGCCGCTGTCGCTCAACGAGGCGTGGATTGACAGCGCGCTGCCGCAGCGCTCGGCGCTCTATTTCTCCGGACCGCTCGTCGCCGAGGGGGCGGACGAGGACAAGCTTACGGGCGCGATCGACGCCTTCCTTGAGAAGCACGACGTCGCCTCGGCGTTCGGCGCGCTCGCCGCCGGCGCCGATATCGTCATCGCCGAACGGCTGCTTGCGGCGGGCGTCGCGCTCAATATCCAGCTGCCGCTGACGCCGGACGCTTTCCTTACGCGCTCCGTCGCGCCGTTCGGCGAGAGCTGGAGCCGGCGCTTTGTCGCGTGCCTTGAGCGCGCCCAGACCGTCGACTGGAACCGCAACGCCCGCATCGGCCCTGCCGCCTATCGCCTCGGCGCACGCGTTTCGATGGGCAAGGCGATCGCGCAGGCCCGCACGCTCGACGGCGAGGCGCTCGGCTTCTTCGCCGTGCGCCGCGACGATCACGGCGAGCGCTCCGTCAGCCATGACAACGAAAGCTGGTGGCGGTCGCTAGGGCTCGAGGCCGAGGTGCTAAAGCTCGGCTGGCCGAAGCCTCCGTCCGCCAGAGACGACGATCCGGCGGGCCGCATCTACGCGGCGCTGACCATTACGGGCCCAGGCGCCGCGAAGGTGGTGGTCGCCGAAGCGGCATTTTCAGCGGCGACCGCTGGCGGCGTCATCGCCGCCTTTGCAGAATGCGCCGAAGCGACGGCCGCGGCGCGCGCGCTCGCGCCCGTGCATCCGGCCTTGCGCTTCTGGCTGGACGCCGGGCTTTCGGCCGAGGGTGATGAAGAAGCGCTTGCGCGCTCGCTGGTGACCGCCATCTGCCGGCCTGAAACGGCGCCGGGCCGCATTTATGCGAGCGAGATCTTCGCCGACCTCGCGTCCGCGACGCCCTCGCCGCCCGACTTCGTTTATGTCGGGCATCCGGCGCTGGAAGAGAAGCTGCATCCCTGCCCGCTCTATCTGTTGCAATCGTGACGGCCGCATCCGATTGTCCCTCACTAGGCGGACAGGAGGAACTTCCGATGCGCGACCTGACCAAATTCTACATTGACGGCGAATGGGTGGAGCCGAGCGGCCGCGGTCGGCTCGACGTCATCAACCCCGCGACCGAGGAGGCTTGCGCCGTCATCGCGCTCGGCGAGGCGGCCGATGTCGATCGGGCCGTGAAAGCCGCACGCGCGGCGTTCGACAGCTTCGCCGCAACGACGGTCCACGACCGCAAGGCGCTCCTCACGCGCATCATAAAGGTTTACCTGAAACGCAACGAAGACATGGCGCATGCGATCACCGAAGAGATGGGCGCGCCGAAAACACTCGCCATTCAGGCGCAGTCCGCCTCCTCGCTTGGCCACTTTCAGACCGCGCTTGCCGCCCTCGATGAGATCGAATTTGAAACAGACGAAGGAACGCACTGGCTGGTGCGCGAGCCGGTCGGCGTCTGCGCGCTGATCACGCCCTGGAACTGGCCGGCGAACCAGATCGCCTGCAAGGTCGCCCCGGCGCTCGCGGCGGGCTGCGCCATGGTGCTTAAGCCGTCAGAAGTCGCGCCGATCTCCGGCCACATTTTCGCAGAAATCCTCGACGAGGCGGGCGTGCCGAAGGGCGTCTTCAACCTCGTGCACGGCACGGGACCGGAGGTCGGGGCCGCGCTGTCATCTCATCCCGACGTCGACATGGTTTCCTTCACCGGCTCGACGCGCGCCGGCGTCGAAGTCGCGAAGAACGCCGCGCCGACCGTCAAACGCGTCGCCCAGGAGCTTGGCGGCAAGTCGGCGAACATCATTCTCGACGACGCCGACTTTCCGCGCGCCGTCACCATCGGCGTGCTCGCCTGCATGAACAATACCGGCCAGTCCTGCAACGCGCCGACCCGAATGCTGGTGCCCGCGCACCGGATGAACGAAGCGATCGAAATCGCGCGCGCGGCCGCCGCGAAGGTGAAAACCGGCGACCCCAACGCCGACGGCGTGACCATGGGACCGGTCGCGAGCGAGATGCAGTGGAACAAGGTCCAGAAGCTCATCGAGCAGGGCGTCAGGGAAGGCGCCGAGCTTGTCGCCGGCGGACCCGGAAAACCCGAGGGCCTCACGCGCGGCTATTATGTGAAGCCGACCGTGTTCGCGCGGGTTTCAAACGACATGACGATCGCGCGCGAGGAGATTTTCGGGCCGGTTCTCTCGATCCTTCCGTACAAGGACGAGGATGACGCCGTCGCCATCGCCAATGACACGCCGTACGGTCTGTCCGGATATGTCTACAGCGGCGACATCAATCATGCGCGCAAGGTCGCCAAGCGCCTTCGCACAGGAAACGTGCACCTCAATGGGGCCGGCGTCGACGTGACCGCCCCCTTCGGCGGCTACAAACAGTCGGGCAACGGGCGCGAATGGGGCGTCCACGGCGTCGAGGAGTTTCTGGAGAAGAAAGCGATCCTGAAGCCGAAGAAGTGATGAAGGAATCCGTCACCCAAGACGACGAAGCCGATCCGGGGTCCATCTTCTGAACGTTCCGCACGCCCGATGGCGACATAAGGAAGATGGACCCCGCGTTCTCGCGCTTCGCGCGAGCCCCCGGGGCGACGGCGACACCAGGGACCTCAAATGACCGACCTCATTCCTGTCAAACCCGACGCTCGCGCCCGTGCGATCTGGACGCGCGAGAACTATGAGCGCGATTACAAGCGGTCAATCGAACAGCCGGAAGCCTTCTGGGCGAAAGTCGCCGAACGCCTTGACTGGGCGACGTTCCCGACACGGATCAAGGATGTCTCGTTCCGCAAGGAGGATTTCCGCATCCGCTGGTTTGAGGACGGCTGGCTCAACGCTTCCGTCAACTGCATCGATCGGCATTTGCCGGAGCGTGCGAACGACGTTGCGATCCTGTGGGAAGGCGACGATCCGAAAGACGACCGCCGCGTCACCTATGGCGAGCTTTTGGGCGAAGTATGCCGGATGGCGAACATCCTGAAAGCGCGCGGGGTGGGGCGCGGCGACCGCGTCGTCATCTACATGCCGATGATCCCGGAAGCCGCTTACGCCATGCTCGCCTGCGCGCGCATCGGCGCCGTGCACTCGGTCGTCTTCGGCGGCTTTTCGCCGGACAGCCTTGCAAGCCGCATCGAGGATTGCGGCGCCGTCGCCGTCATCACGGCGGATGAGGGCCTGCGCGGCGGCAAGCGGATTCCCTTGAAGCGCAATGTCGACGCCGCGCTCGCAAAAGCGGAGGGCGTTCGCCTCGTCCTCGTCGTCAAACGCACCGCAGGCGAGATCGGCTGGACGAAGGGGCGCGACCTCTGGTGGGAAGCCTCGCGCGAGGACGTGCCGCCCGACTGCCCGCCGGAGATCATGAACGCGGAGGACCCGCTGTTCATTCTCTACACCTCCGGCTCGACGGGAAAGCCGAAGGGCGTCCTTCACACGACCGGCGGCTATCTCACTTACGCCGCCTTCACGCATGAGGCGGTGTTCGACTATCGGCCCGGCGAAATTTATTGGTGTACGGCCGATGTCGGCTGGGTGACGGGCCACACCTATATCGTCTATGGCCCCCTCGCCAACGGCGCGACGACGCTGATGTTCGAGGGCGTCCCGACTTATCCGGACGTCTCCCGCTTCTGGCGCGTCTGCGAGAAACATAAGGTCAACATCTTCTACACCGCGCCGACCGCGCTCCGCTCGCTGATGCGCGAGGGCGAGGGCCCCGTGAACGCGGCGGACCTTTCCTCGCTGCGGCTTCTCGGCACGGTCGGCGAGCCCATCAATCCGGAAGCCTGGCTCTGGTATTACCGCGTTGTCGGCAAAGAACGCTGCCCGATCGTCGACACCTGGTGGCAGACGGAGACGGGCGCGGCGCTGATCGCGCCCCTCCCCGGCGCGACCGACCTGAAACCCGGCTCGGCGACGAAGCCGCTCTTTGGAATCAGGCCGGCGCTCGTCGACGCGGAAGGGAAATTCATCGACGGCGCGGCGAGCGGCAATCTTGTCCTCCTCGATTCCTGGCCCGGTCAGATGCGCACGGTCTATGGCGACCATCAGCGCTTCATCGACACCTATTTCTCGACCTATCCGGGCCTGTACTTCACCGGCGACGGCGCGCGGCGCGACGAGGACGGATACTGGTGGATCACGGGCCGCGTCGATGACGTCCTCAACGTCTCCGGCCATCGCATCGGCACGGCGGAGGTTGAAAGCGCGCTCGTCGCCCACCCGCAAGTCGCTGAAGCGGCCGTCGTCGGCTATCCGCACGACATCAAGGGGCAAGGCATTTACGCCTATGTGACGCTGATGCAGGGCGCGGCGCCGTCGGCGACGCTCGAAACCGAATTGTGCGCCTACGTCCGCAATGAGATCGGCGCCATCGCCAAGCCGGACCTCATCCAGTTCGCGCCGGGCCTGCCGAAAACGCGCTCCGGCAAAATCATGCGGCGGATTTTGCGCAAGATCGCGGAGGGAGACGTGAGCAATCTCGGCGATATATCGACGCTCGCCGATCCGGGTGTCGTTGAGGAACTGGTGAAGAACCGGAAGGGGTGAAGCGCGTTGCCCCGTCTAGCCGTCAATACTCGCCAGTAAATCTCTGATCATCGGCATTGTGTGCTCCAACACCGGATCATCCGATTTGTCCGTAGATCGGTGAAATTCACCTGCGTCGAAAGCTTCGAAGACCGACCAGAAGATTGCGGGAAAATCACCAATGCGATTGTCGATGCATACGCCGTAAAGATCGTTCGCTATTGCGTCACCGAGCCCATAGGTGAGCTCACCTTCTGCAAAGCCGCGCGCGAGGCGAATAGCTAGACTGTCAAGCAGACTCCTTGTCGGCACGCCGCACTGCTGCGCCCATCCCTCAATCAAGCCGAAACTGACGGCAACATTGTCGGCGGGCGCGGGGTCGCCGTCGCGCGTATATTTCCCGCACAGATCCCGAAAACAACGCCCAATCATGTCTTCCAACGCTAGACCCGCGCCGCCTCAATGATCCGCTTCGCGCCCTTCTCAACCAGCTCCAGCCCCACCGCGCGGCCCAGTTCGCGCGGCCGGTCGAGCGGCCCCTCGCGCATCGCTTCGATGATCGTCCTTCCGTCATGGCTGATGACCGCGCCGCGCAAGCGAAGGCGCGTCACGTCAACTTGCGCATAGCCGGCGATCGGCGCATTGCAATGCCCGTTCAATATCCACAGCATTTCGCGTTCGGCTTCGGCGATGGCGCGCGTTTCCGGATGGTCGATGTGGGCGAGGGCTTCGCGCGTCGCCCAGTCGCTCGCGGGGCATTCGACGGCCACAATCGCCTGCCCCACCGCCGGCAGCATCAGGTCCGGCGACAGCACCCGCGATATACGCTCCGCGCGCCCGATGCGTTCGAGGCCCGAAGCGCCCATGATGAGCGCGTCAGCGGGGCCCGCCTCGCCGCCGTCCGGCAATTTCTGCGGGATGCGCTCGTCGAGTTTCTTGAGGCGCGTATCGGCGGCGCCGCGGAAGTGGATGACCTCGGCCTCAGGAAACAGGCGGCGAAGATAGGCTGCGCGCCTGACCGCATTGGTGCCGATCTTCAGCCCCGCAAGCCGCCGCCGGTCGATCGCCTCATGGGCGTCGACGCCTAAGGGAAGGACAATCGCATCCTCCGCCGCGTCGCGTTTGAGATACGCTGCAATGACGAGCCCCGGCGTTTCCTGGTCGCCCGGCATGTCTTTCAGGGAATGCATCGCGCAATGCAGCTCGCCCGCGACCATCGCGGCGCGAAGCTCCCCCACGAAAGCGCCGCCCTTGCCGCCGTGCTTGTCGAGTTTGCTCGTCTGGTCGCGATCCCCGCTCGGCGTGAAGGTCACCACCTCGGGCGAAGATCCCGGATGCGCGAGCGACAGAAGCCGCGCGACCTCCCGCGTCTGTGCGAGCGCCATCGCGCTGCCGCGCGTTCCGATTTTCAGGTTTCCGTAAATGGCCATGGCGGCGTCTCTAACGCGGATTACGCCCCTTTGAACAGCCAAGAAACCTTGCAGCGCCTCCCCGCTTCGCTACACCATGGGCTTGATCCGGGAGGCGACGGTCATGAGAAATTTGCTGGTTGGAGCGGCGTTCGCCGCACTGGCGGCGGCAGGCGCCGCGCACGCGCAGGCCTATCCGGACAAGCTCCTCTGGGGTGACACGCACCTCCACACCAATCTCTCCGTCGACGCCTATTTCCTGCAGAACCGCACCGCCGACGCCGACACGTCCTATCGCTTCGCCAAGGGCGAGCCGGTCATCCACCCCTATTCGCGCGCGCGCATGCAGTTGCAGACCCCGCTCGATTTCCTCGCCGTCTCCGACCATGCGGAGCTGATGGGGACGCCTTACGCTCTCTTCACGCAGGGCGACAAACGGCTCGCCAATACGCGGCTCGGCAAGCGGCTTATCGAATTGCAGAAGGCCGGCAATGACCAGGACGCCTTCGGACTTTTCATTCTGGCGATCACGCTCGCCAATACGCCGGCCGAGCAGCGCCCGAAGAAAATCGGTCTCGGCACGGCGCTCCTCTGGCGCTGGCAGGATCTGACCTCGGCTCCCGACAATCGCGCGCGCGCGACGCGCTGGCTGCTCTCCGATCCGACGCTCCTCGACGAGCTTGAGAACGAAGAGCTGTTCCGATCCTTCTGGGTGAAGAACCTTGACGCAGCGACGAAACACAATCGCCCCGGCAAGTTCACGACTTTCGCCGCGTGGGAGTACACGCCGACGCCGGACGGCGCCAACCTTCACCGTATCGTCATGACCGACGGCGACCCGGAAAAGGCGAAAGCCTACCTTCCATACTCCGCCAATGACAGCGGCGACCCTGAAGATCTCTGGCGCTGGCTTGCGAAGACAAACGCCGAGACGGACGCCGATTTCATTTCAATCCCGCACAATTCGAACATCTCGAAGGGCCGAATGTTCGCGACGGTCGATTTCGAGGGCCGGCCCCTCACCGCCGATTATGCGCGCCTGCGCGCGCAATGGGAGCCGGTCGCGGAGGTGACGCAGATCAAGGGCACGTCGGAGACGCATCCCGTCCTGTCGCCCGATGACGAGTTCGCGGGCTTTGAATTTTTCGGCCGCCTGATCGAGGCGCGTGACGACGCCGCGCACACGCCGACGGTCACCGCCGCGGATTATGTGCGCAGCGCCCTCAAGACCGGCCTTGAGCTTGAAGCGCAGCTAGGAGTCAACCCTTTCAAGCTGGGCATGATCGGCGCGACGGATTCGCACAGCGGTCTTCCGTCTGCGGAGGAAAACAACTTCACCGGCAAGTTCGGTTTTGACGTCATCCCCGAAAACAAGAAACCGGGCGCCTTCGTCTCGGAGCTTTCAGGCTGGGACATGTCAGCCTCGGGCCTTGCCGGCGTGTGGGCGAAGGAGAATACGCGCGAGGAGATATTCGCCGCCTTCCGCCGCCGCGAGGTCTACGCGACGACAGGTCCGCGCATCGCCGTTCGCTTCTTCGGCGGCTTCGACTTCAGCGAGGCCGATCTTGCCGCCGATGACCTCGCGGCGGTCGGCTATTCGAAGGGCGTGCCGATGGGCGCCGATCTTGCGGGCGCGGGCGCCGCCCCCTCCTTCCTCATCCAGGCGGTGAAGGATCCAAAAGGCGCCAATCTCGACCGCGTGCAGGTCGTGAAGGGCTGGCTCGGGTCCGACGGCAAGGCGCGCGAAAAAGTGTTCGACGCCGCATGGAGCGCGGGACGTGAGCGCGACGCTGCGGACAAGCTCGCCGCCGTCGGCGACACGGTCGACATTCCATCCGCGAGCTATCGCAACACGATCGGCGCGGCGGAGCTTGCGACCGTCTGGCGCGATCCGGAGTTTGACGCTTCGCAAAAAGCGTTCTATTACGTGCGCGTCCTCGAAATCCCGACGCCGCGCAATTCGACCTATGACGCCGCCGCGCTCGGGACAACGCCGCCCGAAGGCTACGCCGCCGCAATCCAGGAACGCGCCTACACCTCGCCGATCTGGTACTCGCCGGGGCGGTAAAGATGGGCGCAAGAGCGCTGATCAAAGATCCGCTGACGCATTTTCTCGCCGCCGGCGCGCTGCTCTTCATCATCGCCGGCGCCGTTGCGCCCGCCGAGCAAGGCGCGGAGACGATCATCGTCGATCGCGAAGCCCTGCTGTCGCATATCCAGTTCCGGTCGAAAGCGTTTGAGCCGGGCGCCGCCGCGGCGCTGCTCGACGGCATGAGCGCTGACGCGCGCGAAAAGCTTATTGAGGGCTACGTGCGCGAAGAGGCGCTCGACCGCGAGGCGACGGCGCTCGGGCTGGACGCCGGCGATTATGTGATCCGCCAGCGACGCGTCCAGAAGGCGGAGTTTCTGGCCGAGGCCGCAGCGACGACGCCTGACCTCGCCGCCGAAGACGTCGCAGCCTATTACGCAGCGCATGAAGAGCGCTACCGTTCGCCGCCCGCCGCGACGGCGACGCATGTTTTCGTGTCGGCGAAGGACCGGCCGCGCGACGAGGCGAAGGCCGCAGCCGCGGCGCTGCTCGACCGGCTCCGCGCCGACAGGGCGCGTTTTGAGGACGCGCCCCGCTACGGCGAGCGCTTTCTGTTCCACAAGAATTATGTCGACCGGACGGATGACTATATCCGCAGCCAGCTCGGCGAAGAGGCCGCCGCCGCCATCTTCGATCCGGCGACGCCGCTGCAGGATTGGCGCGGTCCTTTTTCTTCCGACCACGGAGAGCATCTTGTTTTCGTCTCGGCCCGCACGCCTTCGCGCCTTGCGCCGCTTGCCGAGATTGAAGATGTCGTGCGCGCCGACGCCGCCGAAGAGCGCAGACAGGCGGCGATCGACGCGGCGATCGACAGGATCGTCGCGCGCTACCGCGTCATCAATCGGCTGGAGGGCGGCGGTCGATGAGAGGGATCGCGGCGGCGGTCGCCGCCTTCGCCAGCCTCGTCGCGCCCGCTTTCGCGCATGAATCGCGTCCCTTGTTCGTCGAGATCGCCGAGGAGGCCGGCGCCGTTTCCTTGCGCGCTGTCACGCCGCCCTCCGTCGATGCGGCCAACGCCCCCTCGGTTCGGCTTGGGGACCCGTGCGCGCCTGTCATCGAGCGCCGACGCGGCGCGCGCACGATTGAAGCCGATTACCGCTGCGAAAGCCTCGCCGGCGTCCGGCTGGAAATCGACTGGCCCGCCTTCAACCCTTCCTTGACGACGATCGTCCGCGCTGATCTCGGCGACGGGGAGATGCGAACGGCGGTCCTTGAACCGGATGAGACCTCGTGGGCTCTGCCGGAGCCGCATTCTTTCGCCGGCGTCGCGCGGAGTTATTTCATCATCGGCGTCGAACACATCGTCTTCGGGATCGATCATCTTCTCTTTCTCGCCGGGCTTCTCTTCCTTGCGGGAACGTTTCGCCGCGCGATCGTCACCGCGACGGGCTTGACGCTCGCCCATTCGCTGACGCTGGCGCTCGTCGCGCTGGACGTCATTCGCGTTTCGGTTCCGGCGGTCGAAGCGGTGATCGCGTTATCGATCGTGTTTCTGGCCGCGGAGATCGCCCGCGGGGATCGAACGACGATCGCATGGCGCCATCCGGCGCTCGTCGCCAGCGCTTTCGGCCTCGTCCACGGCGCCGGATTCGCCGCGGCGCTCTCCGAGATCGGATTGCCGGCGGGCGAGAAGGTCTCAGCCCTTCTCTTTTTCAATCTGGGCGTCGAAGCGGGGCAGGTTGCGATCATTCTCGGCGTGTTCGGCGCGATCGCCGCGGCTTCCCGCTTTCTTCAGGCGCCGGTGCGCGGCGCGTCGATCGCAAGACCGCTCGGCTACGCGCTCGGCGTCGTCGCGGCTTTCTGGTTCATCGAGCGTACGGCGTCGATGCTTGCGGCGTAAGTCTCACCGCCGCGTCAACGTCGCGATGAAGAAGCCGTCCGTGCGCGTGCGCGCCGGCGTCAGACGCAAGGCGCCTGAAGGCGTCTCAAAAGGCGCAAGCAAATCCTCCGCGCCCTCGCGCAACAGCCCGCTCGCCGCAACGGCGCTGAGCGCGCGCGTCTCGCTGAAATCTCTGTCGGACGCGACAAACGCCGCGAGCCGGTCCTCGTTTTCTTCCCTCAGGAAGGAGCAGGTCACATAAACGAGCCGCCCGCCCGGCTTCACGAAGCGCGCCGCCTCGCCGAGCACGGCGTTCTGCTCTTCGATTCGGCGCTCGAGCTGCTGCGGCGTCAGGCGCCATTTGGTGTCGGGATGGCGCCGCCAGGTGCCGGCGCCGGTGCACGGCGCATCGACGAAGACGACATCCATCCGACCTTGAAGCGCGTCGAGGGCGGCCTTGTCCGTGGCCGGGTTGACGATCTGCAGATTGCGCACGCCTGCGCGGCGCGCACGTTCATAGAGCGGTTGAAGACGCCGCGCGTCATTGTCATAGGCGTAGAGTTGGCCGGTCGCCCCCATCTGTGCGGCAAGCGCCAAAGTCTTGCCGCCGCCGCCGGCGCAGAAGTCGAGCACTTGCGCGCGCGCGATGCCGCCCGCCGCCGCCGCAGCGATTTGCGAGCCGAGATCCTGCACTTCAACCCAGCCCTTGTTGAAGGCGGGAATGACGGTCACGGCGGGCGCGCGCTCATCGCTCGCGGGCGCAGCGATGCGCGCGGCCGTGACGAGGAAAGGGGCGGCCGCGGCGCCGACTGTTTCGAGCGCTGCAAGCGCTTTTTCCGGCGCCGTCTTCAAGCTGTTGAGGCGAAGATCGATATCGGCGCGCTCGGCGAACGCCGCCATCTCGCCGACGGCCGCCTCGCCAAACGCTCTCGCGACGGCGGATTCCAGCCATTCGGGAAAATCTGCGCTGACGGACGGCGGCCCGTTCGGCGCCCTAGGCTGCGCGAGCGCCTCCATCTCCGCGGGCGTCAGCGCGCCGGGCCCGTGCGGCGCCTCGGCGGCGAGGTCGGCGATCGCCGCCGCGCTCAGTCCCTCCCGAGTTCGCAAATGCGCCAACATTGCGGCGCGCGCGCTGTCATCGCCCATGGCGGCCGACAGCGACCGCCGGCGGCGCAGCACGTCGAGGCAAAGGCCCGAAATCGCCGCCCTGTCCTTCGCCCCTGCATAGCGCGCGCCCCGCGCCCAATCGGCGAGCGCGGTCTTCAAGGGCACGCGCCGCCGCTCGAAATCTTCCAGAATGGTGATCGCCGCAGCGACGCGGCCGGCGGTGCGCATGAGGTCAACCCCGGAACACGAACCACGCGCCGAGCGCAATGAGCGCAAATCCGATCGCGTGATTGATGGTCAGCTGCTCTTTCAGATAGACGACCGAGAAGATCGCAAAGACCACCAGCGTGATGACTTCCTGCATCGTCTTCAGCTGCGCCGCCGTATAGACCGCATGGCCGATGCGGTTCGCGGGCACCGCGAGGCAATACTCAATGAAGGCGATCCCCCAGCTGGCCAAGATGACGAGCATCAACGGCGCCGATTTGAATCTCAGATGCCCGTACCAGGCGAGCGTCATGAAGACGTTCGAAGCGATGAGGAGAAGGATCGGGGAGAGTTGGGGGGACATGAGGGTGCGAGGTGACAGGTCGTAGGTCTTAGGTTGTAGGTTGTAGGTTGTAAGAGCCGCGACGCCTCGCGCCTGCCGCCCACAACCTGCCACCTATCCCGGCGTGGGATAATTCGGCGCTTCGCGCGTGATCTTCACGTCGTGCACGTGGCTTTCGCGAAGGCCGGCGTTGGTGATCCTCACGAAGCGCGCGCGCTTCTGCAGCTCCTCGATCGTCGGGGCGCCGACATAGCCCATGGACGCGCGCACCCCGCCGACAAGCTGGTGGAGGATCGCGCTCGCCGGGCCCTTGTAGGGCGTCTGGCCTTCGATCCCTTCGGGAACGAGTTTCATCTGTTCCTTGACGTCGGACTGGAAATAGCGGTCCGCCGAGCCCGCCGACATCGCGCCGAGCGAGCCCATGCCGCGATAGGATTTGTAGGGCCGGCCCTGATAAAGGAAAATCTCGCCCGGCGCCTCGTCCGTTCCCGCGAGGAGCGAGCCGATCATCACGCAGTCGGCGCCGGCGGCGAGCGCCTTGGCGATGTCGCCCGAATATTTGATGCCGCCGTCCGCGATGACGCTCGCCCCGCTTTCGCGCGCGGCGCGCGCCGCATCCATCACCGCGGTCAATTGCGGCACGCCGACGCCGGCGACGATGCGTGTCGTGCAGATCGACCCCGGGCCGATGCCGACCTTCACCGCATCGGCGCCCGCGTCGATGAGGGCCTTCGCGCCGTCATAGGTCGCGATGTTCCCGGCGACGACCTGCGCGGCGTTTGACGCCTTCTTGATGCGTGAGACCTGCGCGAGGACCTGACTGGAATGGCCGTGCGCCGTGTCAATGACGATGATGTCGACGCCGGCGTCGATCAGCGCTTCGGCGCGTTCAAAGCCCTTGTCGCCGACGGTCGAGGCCGCCGCGACGCGCAGACGCCCTTCGGCGTCCTTCGCGGCGTTCGGGTGTTTCTGCGCCTTCTCGATGTCCTTGACGGTGACAAGCCCGATGCAGCGATAGGCGTCGTCGACGACGATGAGGCGTTCGATCTTGTGCTGGCGGAGGAGACGCGTGATCTCCTCCTGGCTCGCATGCGCGCGCACGGTGACGAGGTTCTCCTTCGTCATCAGCGCGGAAACCCTTTGCTTCGGGTCGCTGGCGAAACGCATGTCGCGATTCGTCAGGATGCCGACGAGTTTCCCGTCTTTCTCGATCACCGGAAAACCGGAGATCTTGCGCTCGTCCATGATCTTCCACGCTTCTTCGAGCGTCGCGTCAGGGTTGAGCGTCAGGGGATTGACGACCATGCCGCTTTCAAAGCGCTTGACGCGCCGGACATGTTCGGCCTGCTCGGCGATCGACAGATTGCGGTGCAGGACGCCGATGCCGCCGTTCTGCGCCATCGCGATCGCCATGGAGGCTTCCGTCACGGTGTCCATCGCGGCGGACAGGATCGGAATGTTGAGCGTAACCCCGCGCGTCAGGCGCGCTTTCGTCGACACCTGCGACGGCATCACTTCCGACGCGCCAGGTTCGAGCAGCACGTCGTCAAATGTCAGCGCCTCACGCACCTGCATGGAACGACCTACTCCTCAGCGAATATGTAAACGGAGAACGCGGCGCCGTCGGCGTCCGGCCCTTCCTCCCACGCGCGGCCCTGCTGAAAACGCAGTTCGCCCTCGCCGGTTCCGGTCACGTCGAACAGGAAGGCCTCCCAGTGATTGCCGCCGGCGAAGCCGGGCTCAAGCTGCGCCGACGACGTCGGCCCGCCATATTCGCCCGCGGCTTCGAGAAAAGCGGGCTTTTCCGACATGCGCCAGAGATAGCCGGCGGTCGGCGTGCCGACGAGCTCGACTGCGATCTTCGTTCCCTTTTTGACGGTGACATTCTGACCGTCCGACGAGGCCTCGATGACTGTCGCGACGCCTTCGGGCGTCGGCGCGGCGAGCGATTTATACTGCGCGGTTCCGTCGGACGCCCCGTTCGAGGCGCAAGCCGCGAGCAACGCCGCGGCGGCGGCCAGCATGAGTCTTTTCATCAGTCTTTCTCCTTCCCCTTGAAGCCCAGCGCGACGACATACATTTCCGCCGAGTCGGCGCGGCTCGCGCGCGGCTTGGCGTGTTTGACCGTCGCGAAACTTTTCTTGAGCCGCGCGAGCAGGTCGCTCTCCGCGCCGCCCTGGAAGACCTTGCAGACGAAGGCTCCGCCGGGCGCCAGCACGTCCTCGGCGAAATCGAGCGCGGCGTCGGCGAGCGCCATAATGCGAAGATGGTCCGTCGCCCTGTGGCCGGTCGTCGGCGCCGCCATGTCGGAGAGGACGAGATCGGCCTCGCCCCCAAGGAGCCCCTTCAGCTTTGCGGGGGCCGCGTCGTCGAGGAAATCAAGCTCCAGATGATCCGTTCCCGGAACATGCGGCATGGGAAGATAGTCGATCCCGACGACGCGTCCCGCGCCCCTCTCCGCCGCCACCTGCAGCCAGCCGCCCGGCGCGCAGCCGAGATCGACGACGCGCGCGCCCCTCTTCAGGAGCGCGAATTTCTCGTCGAGTTCTTTCAGCTTGTAAGCGGCGCGGCTGCGATAGCCTTCGGCCTTGGCGCGGGCGACGTAAGGATCGTTCAATTGCCGGTCGAGCCAGAGCGTTGAGGAGACCTTGCGGCCCTTGGCGGTCTTCACGTTGACGCGCATTTCGCGCTGTCCGCCGACGCCCTGGTCTTTTTTCGCCGGGTCAGCCTTCAGCCCGCGCTTTTCCGCGACCTTGCCGAGGGCCGTCGTTGCCTGATCGACTGGCGCGCGCTTTCGGGGTTTTGCGCCCTTTGAGGAATGAGGTCGACGCTCCATGGCGCGCTATAGCAGAGGGCTTTTCAGCTCGTAAAGAGCCGTGGGGATCACGGAAGGGCTTGCCGCCAGCGCGCCTTTTCCGCATCGGTTCGTTCAGGGCGCACCGCCCCGATAATCCGCTCCTAGGGGGAGCGAAGAAGGAGAGCCCATGTCCCTGATCGAAGAAATCGGCAAGGCCGCGTTCAGCCAGTTGACGCGCAATGCTTCGGCGAAAACCGGCCTCAATGAAGGCGCCATCGCCGCGCTGATGCCGATGGCGACGGCGATGCTGATGAACGGCCTCAAGAAAAACGTCGAACGCCCCGGCGGCGCCGAAGCGCTGGCGAAGGCGCTCGCCAAACATGACGGGAGCCTTCTCAAAGATCCCGCGCGCGCGGCGGATGACGACGTCATGACCGACGGCCGCGCCATCCTCGGTCATATTCTTGGCGGCAAGCAGGGAACGGCGCAGGAAACCCTCGCCAAGGCGGCGGGCGCTGATCCTGACCAGATCGCGAAGCTCCTCGCCATGGCGGCGCCGGCGATTCTCGCGGGCCTTGGCAAAGCGACGCGCGAAAAGGGCCTCGACGCCGGCGCGCTCGCGCAACTTGTAAAGTCCGAAAGCCGCCAGGCCGAAGCGGCGGCGCCGCAGGAATTGTCCGGCTTCCTCAAATGGATTGACTCGGACGGCGACGGGCGCATCGACGACAATATCGCCAGCCTTGCCATGAAGGGGCTCGGCGGGCTCTTCGGCAAGCGCTGACGTCGTCACGTCTTCGGGCGGGCTTCAGCCCGCCGTCTCCGCCTGCGATGGCAGGGCGAGCCCCGCCCTACAGGCGTTAATCATAATTATTTACCCTAATTCTTTCTTGACGTTGAAGTCGCAAGGGTTTAAAGTTTGCAGATTGCGCCGGGGGAACGCCTCCCCGGCGCGTTTTGCGTTTTGCACCGCGCGAAAAGCGGCGCTTTTGACAAGTCTGGTTTGTCGCGCGGGTTCGGTGATCTTGTTGGCCGCGCGGTACGAAGGAAACGCCCGCCGATCTGGCGATCGCGCGGGAGCGAACAGTCGCGTCCAAAAAAAACTTCCGTCACCCCGGACGGCGAAGCCGATCCGGGGTCCACCTTTCACTACAGACGACGCCGTGGATCCCGGGTTCCGGCTTCGCCGGCCCCGGGATGACGGACGGTGGAGGGGGCGGACCCCTCCAAAAATCTGCGCATTTTCTCCAGCCCAAAATACGTAGTTTCGGGCTGGACCCCGCGGAAAGGCTCAGACGTTCAGAGAGAGCCGAATGCGAAAAGGCGCCAATTTC
>CAZOEB010000048.1:0-21154 GCA_964578685.1 uncultured Caulobacterales bacterium | reverse complement strand
CTTGCTTCTTCGCCAGCGTCTCACCGGGCGACCGCATCCGCCGGCGGCGGCGGCGATGATGGCGGCGCACAGCGACGAGGTCGAGGCGCTGGCCGGCGCCTCGCTCAACGTGCTCGCGGCGACGAACGATCTCCACGATCAGGCGGCCTTCTCGCGCCTCGCGCGCCAGGTCATTCGCGATCTCAATCTCGACGATGAGGGCGGCGAGGAAAAAGGCGACGACCAGACGAAGGGCGACGAGGAAAACGAAACCGAAGACAGCAAGACGTCCGACAATGATGAGGAGGGCGTCGCGGATCCTTCCGACGAGCAGTCAGGGGATGAAAGCGAAGGGCCCGACAGCGAATCGGAAATGAATGAACAGGATTTCGAGCAGGCCGAAGATGACGCCGACGGCGCCGTCGAGAACGCCCGAATTTCCTCCATTCGCGCAAAGTTCGAAGGCGACAGCGGCATGCGCTATCGCGTCTTCACGACGGAATTTGACGAGACCGCCGACGCGAGCGCGCTTTGCGACGCCGAGGAACTCGGGCGCCTACGTCGCACGCTCGACCGCCAGCTTGAGAATTTGCACTCCGTCGTCTCGCGGCTCGCGAACAAGCTGCAACGGCGCCTGATGGCGCAGCAGAACCGCAGCTGGATCTTCGATCTTGACGAAGGCGTGCTAGACGCCGCTCGGCTTGCGCGCGTCGTCGCCGATCCGATGCAGCCGCTATCCTTCAAGCGAGAGCGCGAACTCGAATTCCGCGATACGGTGGTGACGTTGCTGATCGACAATTCGGGATCGATGCGCGGGCGGCCGATATCGATCGCCGCGATCTGCGCCGACATTCTCGCCCGCACGCTGGAGCGGTGCAGCGTCAAGGTGGAGATTCTGGGCTTTACGACGCGCGCGTGGAAAGGCGGCCAGGCGCGCGAGAAATGGGTCGCGGCCGGTCGCCCCCCAAATCCCGGCCGTCTCAACGATCTGCGGCACATCATCTACAAGGCGGCGGACACGCCCTGGCGCCGGGCGCGCAACTCGCTCGGCCTGATGATGAAAGAGGGGCTGCTCAAGGAGAACATCGACGGCGAAGCGCTGCTCTGGGCGCATTCGCGCCTCGTCGGGCGCCCCGAGGCGCGGCGAATCCTGATGGTTATCTCCGACGGCGCCCCGGTCGACGATACGACGTCGTCAGCGAACGGCGGCGCCTATCTCGAGCGCCATCTTCGTGAGGTGATCGCCGAGATCGAAAACCGGTCGCCGGTGGAGCTCATCGCCATCGGCATCGGCCATGACGTGACGCGCTATTATCGCCGCGCGGTGACGATTGTCGACGTCGAGCAGCTGGCGGGCGTCATGGTCGACAAGCTGGCCGAGCTCTTTGATGAGACCGGGGACGAGTGGACACAGTCCCGGACAAGTCGCCGCGCCGGGCGTGCGCATTGACGGCTTCGAAAATCAACTGGTTCCAAGACAAAAAACGGCGCCGGAATTCCGGCGCCGGTCAGGATTTGGACGTCAGCGTCCCGTTTTGAAACGAGTTCGCCTTTGTTGTCGGCTATCAGGCGAGTTTCCGGCGACGGCGCATGGCTGCGAAGCCGGCAAGGCCGGACAAAAGAAGCGGAAGCGCGCCCGGAACCGGAATTTCGGCGACGGACACCGACGCATAGATGTCGGCGAGGTTGATCGCGCTTTCGCGCGTTCTGAAGATGCTCGAAATCGTCGCGCCGCCGTCGGTCGAGAAACCGAGGACGTTGATGGTGTAGATGAGGGCGGCGGCGGTGAAGTTATAGGAAAGCGAGCTCGTCGTCACCGTCACGATGTCAGCGCAGCCGTTATCGTTGACGCCCACGCCATTTGCGCCCCCGTCCGCGCAAGGATCAGCGCCGTTCGGCGTTTCCTCATGCATGAAATCGAAGTTAAACGAGAACACGCCCTGCGGCATGCCGGCGATCTCGATCGCGGCGTCGAGCGCCAGCGTCGCTGTGGCGAGAACGCCCGTGCCGGCGAAAATCGGCTGGTTCACGTGCGCAAACGTCCCGAGGCTGAAGGCGCCGGAGTTCGGCGGAACATCAACGGTGATCGGGGCTCCCACGAGGGCGAAGTCATAGCCGCTCTGGCCGCTGCCGGTCGCGGGATCGCCCCAGCGCATGGAAGGCGCCGTTGTGTTGGAATTGTCGACGGTGACAGGCCCGACGCCGACGACGTTCTCCCACGATGCGCTGACCGGCGCCACTGTCACCATGACCGCATGCGCGGATGCGGCGAGCGCCGCAGCCGCAGCCGCGCCCGCCGCGACGACCTTCATAGTCTGTAGTCTGATAGACATGGATTAATACCCCCGTGCTTCGCGGACGCCCGTCCGCAATGGTTGCCGTTAACGTTGACGGAAGCGGTCAAACCGCCGCCTTTCGAACGGACTGCAAGAAAACAGCCAGCGACTATTACGGGCCCGCGCGCTGCTGAAAAAACTCTATGGTTAAAGAGAACGTACGCTCAGCGTGCGCCTCTATTCAGCCGCGACGGCGCCGTCATGCGCAAGAAAACCGCCGGACTGTCGCGCCCAAAGCTCTGCGTAGAGGCCGCCCCGTCCGGCGAGGTCGCCATGCGCGCCGTCTTCGACGATGCGCCCCTTGTCGATGACGACGAGCCGGTCGAGCTGGGAGATCGTCGACAGCCGGTGCGCGATGGCGATCACCGTTTTTCCGCGCATCAGCTGGAAGAGATTCTCCTGAATCGCGGCCTCAACTTCGCTGTCGAGCGCCGATGTCGCCTCGTCGAGAATGAGGATTGAGGCGTCTTTCAGGAACACCCGTGCGATCGCAATGCGCTGTCTTTGACCCCCGGAGAGCTTGACGCCGCGTTCGCCGACATGCGCGTCAAAGCCTTTTCGCCCTTCTCCGTCTTCAAGCGCCTCAATGAAGTTGAGAGCGTTCGCGCGGCGCGCCGCCTCTCGGACCGCCTCATCGCTCGCGGCCGGCCTTCCATAGGCGATGTTCTCTCGGATCGAGCGGTGAAGAAGCGAGGTGTCCTGCGTGACGACGCCGATCTGCGCGCGCAGCGAAGACTGGCTGACGCCCTGAATGTCGGCGCCGTCGATCAGAATCCGGCCGCGCTCCGGATCGTAGAAGCGCAGGAGCAGATTAACGAGCGTCGTCTTGCCCGCGCCCGAGCGGCCGACCAGCCCGACCTTCTGACCGGCCGGTATCGAGAGCGAGAACTCGTCGATGACGCCGCCGTCCTTGCCGTAATGAAAGGAGACGTTCTCGTAAGCGATGTCGCCGCGCGGGCGCTCCATGATCCGCGCACCCGGCCGATCCTCGACCGCCGTCGATTTCGCCAGCATCTCCATGCCGTCATAGACGGTGCCGATGTTTTCGAAGAGTCCCGAAACCTCCCACATGATCCACTGCGACATGCCGTTCAGCCGCAGAGCGAGCGCAATCGACGCGGCGATCGCCCCGACCGATATGACGCTGTTGAGCCAAAGGGCGATCGACAGGCTGGCGATGATGAACACCGCAAGGCAATTGTTGAAGTAGACGAGATTGTTGAACAGCGTCACCAGCCGCATCTGCGGATGAACGGTTCCGAGGAACTCCTCCATGCTGTCCCGCGCATAGGACTCCTCACGACCCGCATGGGCGAAGAGCTTGACCGTCGAAATGTTCGTGTAGCTGTCGACGATTCGCCCCGTCATGACTGAGCGCGCATCCGCCTGTTTCTCGGCGACGTCTTTAAGGCGCGGGATGAAGTGCCAGATGAGCCCTGCATAGACGGCGAGCCAACCGAGCAGCGGCAGCGAGAGCCGCCAGTCCGCCGCCGCCACCATGGCGATCATCGAGAAGAAATAGACGGTGACGTACACAAAAACGTCGAGCAGCTTCATGACCGTTTCACGCACTGCAAGCGCGGTCTGCATGACTTTGGTCGCGACGCGCCCCGCGAACTCGTTGGCGAAGAACGACATCGACTGGCCAAGCAAGTGGCGGTGCATGCGCCAGCGCGCGCTCATCGGCAGATTGCCGATCAGGACCTGAAACTGGATCAGCGACTGAAGCAGCGCGGCGAGCGGCAAGGCGACGACAAGCAGCAAGCCCATCGCCCAGAGCTTCCCGCCTTCACGCGTCAGAAACCCATCGCGATCGGCGTTGGCGAGCCAGTCGACGACGTTGCCGAGAAACGCGAAGAGAAAGACTTCGCCGACGGCGATCGCCGCCGTGATCAACGACATCGCGAGCAGCCACCAGCGGGCGTCGCGGACATAATGCCAGCAAAACGCCGCGAGCCCCTTCGGCGGCGCGCCGAGGCGCGTCTCTGGAAAGGGCGAAAGACGGGATTCAAAGAAACGAAGCATGGCTCGATCGTCATGCACGATGCGGCGGCGGACGGCAAACCCGCAGCTGCGGAACCGTTGTCAGAAACCATAAACTGAGCGTCAGCGGCTGTATCGGCGCGCTGGCGTCCGGGCGCGCGCGTGGTAATCTCGGAGCTCTGGGGCGGGGTCGGGGCAACCTTATGAAAGCAGTCAAAAAGCGGACAGCAATCACGCTTGCCATAGCGGGCGGCGCGGCGGTCCTTGTCTCCTGCGCCAGCGCGCCGCCAGCCGACGCCATAGCGGGGCGCATCGTCTGGCCGCGCCTTGAGAAGTTTTCGAGCGAAACCGAGTTCGAGCGTTACCTCAAGAACGTGCAAGCGGCGCGGCGGGTGACGAGCACGTATGGCGCGGCGGACGGAAGGGTGAGGCTCGCGCAGGCGGGAACCGGCGACGCCGCGCCTGCGGAATGCGTTGACATCGACTGCCCCGAGAGCGGCTATGGTAAGATCGTCGTCACGGGCGCACGCATTTCAGCGCCGGCGAGCCCGTCGATCACCAACAAACAGAAGACCGGCGTCGACGAAGGCGATATCGTCAAGCTCATCGGCGATCACCTCGTCATCCTGCAGGACGGCCGCTTGTTCTCCATCAGTCTCGGCGACGCGAAAGGAGCGATGCGCGTCGCCGGGCGAGCCAATGTGTATGCGAATCCTGAAGACGACGCCTGGTATGACGAAATGGTGGTCAACCGCGACCTCATCGCCGTTCTCGGATACAGCTATACGCGCGACGCTTCGGAGATCACCGTCTTTCGCCTCAGCAATGGCGCGTTTGACCTCGTCGATAAATTCTTCATCAGCTCGGAAGACTATTACGAAGAGGACAATTACGCGACGCGCCTCATCGGCGACAACCTCGTCCTCTACACCCCGATCGACCTCTACTGGGCGGCGCGCAACGGATCCTTGCCTGAGCGGCCGGTCATCAGGCGCGCGGCGGATTACAAGGCGGACGGTGAGCCGAAAGATCGCAGCGGGCGCCCGCTGGTGAGCGCGATCGACATCTACAAGCCGGTGCAGACCACCCTTCGCCCGGTGCTGCATGCCGTTACGGTCTGCCGGCTGGGCGACCGCAATCCATCGACGTGCCGCACCCGCGGCGTCATCGGAAGTTGGGATCGCGAGTACTATGTCTCTGACAAGGCGGCCTACCTCTGGCTTGAAGAGAGCGGATATGACGCCGCGGCGCTGATTTCGAAGCGCGGCGGGTGCGAGAATTTGACGGACGCGGAACGGCGCGGACTTCACTCCCTCGCCTTTGAGATCCCGCATTCCGGGCGCGCCGCCGGCTTCATCCGCGTCAGCGGCGAACCTTTCGACCAGTTTTCACTCGACACTTCGGAGAAGGAATTCCGCGCGCTTCTGTCGGATGTCTCTTCGGGACAATGCAACGAAAAAGCGGCGTCATGGAGCGACGTAGATTATGAGGCCGCCTATTTCTCGACGCCGCTGCGGTCGTTCACGGCGTCAGGCATTCGTCCGTCATCGGAGCGCTACATCGAAACGCCGGACCCCGGTTACGACGCCGAAAATCGCTTCACGGAGACCCATGTCGTCTATGGCGCGCGAAGCGACTGGACTTCCTATCCGCCGGAGCCGGACGACGGCGCGCAGTCGGCGAAGGTCGTCGCAGTGCCCGTAGACGCGCCGCGCGACTATGCAGAATTGACGGCCCCGCATGGCGTCATTCGCGTCGAGCGCGCTGGCGACACTGTTGTCCTGACCGGATATCGAGATGCTTCGGGCCTCAGCGTCTCCACGGTCGATTTGCGCGGGGTCCCGAAAATTGCTGGAACCGCGACGCTTGCTGGACGCTACGAGACCGAAGGCCGTTCGCATGCGTTCAACAGCCTCGTCGCCGAAGACGGTTCCGGTCTCATGGGGCTCCCGACCGCGACGCTCGCGGGCGAGGCCGGCCGCTGGTGGTGGCGCAGCGAGTCTTCGGACGTGAGCTTTCTTGAACTTGACGGTGCGCTGGCGCCGAAGGACGTCGGCTCCCTCAATGCGACGCCGGCGCCGAATTTACGCACCGACTATGACGATTTCGACGAATTTGCATCCGCTGCGCCGGATGCCGGCGCCTATCAATGCGAGGTTTCGTGCATCGACTGGTACGGCAATTCGAGGCCGATCTTCATCGGCGATCGCGTATTCGCTTTGACCGGCTTTGAGCTGATCGAAGGCGCCGTAAAGGACGGGCGGATCATCGAAGTCGCCCGCATAGACGTCACAAAGGCGCCGAGACCTTAGCGCCGCGTCCGCGCACGAATATAGCGGATCGTCCCGGTCTTCGACCGCATCACCACCGTATGCGTCGAGATATGCCCAGGCTCCCATTTGACGCCGTCGAGCATCGTGCCGTTGGTGACGCCGGTCGCCGCAAAGAAAACGTCGCCGCCGCAGAGGTCCATCAGGCCATATTTGCGATTGAGGTCTTTAATGCCGGCGCGCGCGGCGCGCGCTTTTTCATCGTCATTGCGGAAGACGAGCCGTCCTTGCATCTGGCCGCCGACGCAGCGCAGCGCCGCCGCGGCGAGAACCCCCTCCGGCGCGCCGCCCTGCCCGACATAGAGGTCGATGCCGGTCGACGGCTCCGTCGTATGGAAGATGCCGGCGACGTCGCCGTCCGGAATGAGAATGATGCGGGCGCCGACCTTTCGGGCGCCTTCGACGATATGCTTGTGGCGGTCACGGTCGAGCACGCAGAGGGTGATGTCGCCGGGCTGGACGCGTTTGGCTTTCGCAAGTTCGCGGATATTCTCTTCAACGCTCGCATCAAGATCGACGACGCCGTCCGGATAGCCCGGCCCGATCGCGATCTTGTCCATATAGGTGTCGGGAGCGTGGAGCATCGTGCCCGAGGTCGCCATCGCGACGACCGCGAGCGCGTTGCCCATCCCTTTGGCGGTGAGGTCCGTGCCCTCCAGCGGGTCGAGCGCGATGTCGACCTTTGGACCCTTCTTGGAGCCGACTTTTTCGCCGATGAAGAGCATCGGCGCCTCGTCGCGCTCGCCTTCGCCGATGACGACCGTGCCGTCGATATCGAGCTTGTTGAGCGCGTCGCGAAGCGCCGCGACCGCCGCCTGGTCGGCGCCGTTCTTGTCGCCCCGCCCGATCATTTTCGACGCCGCGACCGCCGCCGCTTCCGTGCAGCGGCTGATTTCCAGCGTCAGCATGCGGTCGAGAAATTCAGTATCGGCCATGGTCGCCCCTCCGGAACGCGCGCGACCATTGCCCGATCATGGCGAGCCTGTCGATAGGCCGCAGCGAGCGCCCTCGCCTTTGCTTAGAATCCGAGATTGAGACCCAATTCCACGAGATGCTGGGCCGCAAAGCCGTTCTGGGACGTGTCAAGAAAGCGATAGGCCGCCTCGACGCCGAAGCGCTCGCTGAAATCGACCGTGACCCCCGCGCGCCCGGTATAGGTGAAGGTGAAATCATCGTCCGAAATCGATGTGACGCCGTCGTCAAGGCTTGCGCGAAGATATCCAGGACCGACGCCGACCGACGCGAACGGATTGAAGCCGAAATCGGTGTCAACGTCATAGCGCAAGCTCACCAAGCCGGCGATTCCTAGCGCTTTCGCAGTGATCGTGCCGAAAAACGGATCAACGAAAGTCTCGCTGTCGCGGAGCACGAGGACTTCGGTCTCAACCGACAACCCTTTGTTTCCAAGATCGAACCCGACGCCTGCAGCGCCGGCGAAATTATCGCCAAAGTCGGCGCCGCCGCCGGAAAAGGCTGTGCCGCCGCGGACGAACGCTCTGCGCGAATAGCTGTTATAGACCGAACCGCGCCTCGCGGCGGGCGCCGATGCGGATTGGGATTCATCGGCCCTCGCGCCTTGGCGCTCCAGCATCGCTGAACGGATGCGCTCCTTCTCGGCCTCAGCATCCTTGCCGCAAAGAAGACTGCCCTCGGCGTTCTCGATGCAGTCAGTTTGCGCAAGGACCGGCGCCGCTGAAATCAGTTGTGCGGCCAAAACGACGCTGATCAGGCTCGTTAATGATTTCATAGCGGCGATGCCCCTTAAAATTGAACACTGCGCCTTATTCAACCGTTAAGCTTAATACGGCGTTAATGCCTCCGGCGCCGCTACGCCGCGTTCCGCCGGGAGAGCATTTTCTTGACGTTGCGGGCCGCTTGCCGGATGCGCTGCTCGTTCTCTACGAGGCCGATGCGTACGAAGCCTTCGCCGTGTTCGCCGAAGCCGAGCCCGGGTGCGACCGCGACGTCCGCCTCTTCCATCAGCTTCTTGGCGAACCCGACCGAGCCGAGCGCCTTGAAGTCGTCCGGAATCGGCGTCCACGCGAACATCGAGGCGGGCGGCGCTGGGATCGTCCAGCCGGACTTGGCGAAGCTTTCGACGAGCGCGTCACGGCGCGCCTTGTAGATTGCGCGAATTTCATCGACGCAATCCTGCGGTCCGTCGAGCGCGGCGGAGGCCGCCACCTGGATCGGAGTGTAAGCGCCATAGTCGAGATAGGATTTGACGCGCGCGAGCGCCGAGATAAGGCGCGGATTGCCGACGGCCATGCCGACGCGAAATCCCGCCATGGCGTACGTCTTCGAGAGCGAGTTCACTTCGACGGCGATGTCCTTTGCGCCGGGTATGCGCAAGATCGAAGGCGGCGGTTCATCGCCGAAATAGATCTCAGAATAGGCGAGGTCCGAGAGGATCCAGATATCGTGCTTCTTCGCAAAGGCGACAGCGTCCTTGTAGAAGTCGAGGCCGACGACTTGCGCCGTCGGGTTCGACGGATAGTTGAGCACCATCGCCGTCGGCTTCGGCGTCGCCAGCGCGACGGCGCGGCCCATGCCCGAAAGATACGCTTCCGGCGTCGGCGCCGGCACGCCGCGGATGACGCCGCCGGCGATGATGAAGCCATAGGCGTGAATGGGATAGGCAGGATCTGGCGCGATGATCACGTCGCCGGGCGCTGTCATCGCCTGCGCAAGATTGGCGAAGCCTTCCTTCGAGCCGAGCGTCGCGATCACTTCCGTCGACGGATCGAGCTTCACCTCAAACCGGCGCTCGTAATAGCGGGCGATCGAACGGCGCAGGCCCGGCACGCCCTTTGACGCCGAATAGCGATTGGTGCGCGGCTTCTGCGCAGCCTCGATCAGCTTTTCGACGATATGCGGAGGCGTCGGCATGTCGGGGTTGCCCATGCCGAAGTCGATGACGTCGCGTCCGCTCGCACGCAGGCGCGCTTTCAGCGCGTTGACCTCCTCAAACACGTAAGGCGGCAGGCGCTTGATGCGGTAGAACTCTTCCGGGGACGGCATAGCTTGAACGCGCTATTCCTTGATCGGCGGGGGCGGCGGCGGCAGGCCGCGTTCGGCGCGCGCCGCTGCGTCGTCCTTGCGAAGGGCCTCGTCGAGCGCATCGCGCTGAGGTTCGATCGCATCGAGGCGCTCGGCCGCAGCGCGCGCGCGATCCGCCTCAACAGCTTGCAGGAGTTCGTTGCGTTGCGCGTCAAGCGCGTCGCCGAGCGCCGCGCGCTCCTGGGGCGCGATGGCGACAGGCGCGGCCGCCGGCTGCTCCGAAAGTTTCGGGAAGCCGCCGCCGGCCTCCGCCTGCGCTTCGATCCGGGCGGCGATTTCAGGGGAGACGGGAATGCCCTTCGCGCGGTCTTCATATTTGACGAACCCCGGCGGAGCGAACCGCTTCAACCCGCCGGAACATCCCGCGGCGACGAGCGCCGCAAAAATCAGGAGCGAAGCTTTTGCACCCACAGAACGGCGACCCTATAAGAACCCCAAATCGATCGGCACATAACCGCGAACCGACCCCATGAAGCAAGCGACCCCAACCCGCAAATCCACTAAAAAACCGGCGAAATCAGGTCCGACCGACGTCCCTGAGGCGGCGAAACCCGAAAAAACCGAAACCAGGGCCGCCGCGAACGGCGCGGACGACGGCAAGAGCCTCATCGAGGATTTTGACGCCCTCGCCGATTACATCGCCGAAATGACCGGCAAGAGCCAGCAGGTCGTCAGCGAGTTTTTCGTCAAGAATGCTGACGCGCTTAAGGTCGCTACGGGTCAGAAATCAGCCGACCCGCTGAATGTCGGCGAAGCCTTCCAGGAGATGATGGGCGCGCTGGCGGCGGACCCCGGAACGGTCATGCAGCGCCAGTTCAATCTCTGGGGCGACTACGCCAAACTGATGGCGACGATGGGCCGGCGCATGGCCGGCGAGACCGTAAAGCCGGCGATCGAACCCGAACCCGGCGACAAGCGCTTCGCCCATGCCGCGTGGCGCGAGAACCCCATGCTCGACTTCGTCAAGCAGTCCTACCTCACCTACGCCAAATGGCTGAAATCGACCGTGCATCAACTCGACGGCATGGATGAGCACGAGAAGAAGAAGGCGGAATTCTACACCCAGCAGTTCATCGACGCGATCGCGCCGACGAATTTCCCCGTGCTTAACCCCGAGGTCGTCGAAGCAACGATTGAATCGAAGGGCGAGAACCTCCTGAAGGGAATGAAGAACCTTCTCGAAGATCTCGATCGCGGCGACGGCAGTCTCGCGATCCGGCAGGCGGACCTCGATCACTTCAAGCTCGGCGTCAACGTCGCGACGACGCCCGGCAAGGTCGTCTACCAGAACGAGATCATGCAGGTGATCCAGTATGATCCGATGACGGAAATGGTCGCCAAGCGCCCGCTGCTTATCTTTCCGCCGTGGATCAACAAGTTCTACATCCTCGACCTTCAGCCCGGGAATTCCTTTATCCGCTGGATGATCGAGCAGGGCCGGACGGTGTTCGTCGTTTCGTGGGTGAACCCGGGGCCGGAGCTGCGCCACAAGACCTTTGAAGACTACATCAAGCAAGGCTGCTTCGAGGCGCTGGACGCCGTCAGACGGGCGACCGGCGAGGAAGAAGTCGACGCCATCGGCTACTGCATCGGCGGCACCATGCTTGCGACCGCGCTCGCGCTCATGGCGAAACGCGGCGACCGTCGCATCCGCACGGCGACTTTCTTCACCGCACAGGCGGACTTCAAAGAGTCGGGCGATCTCCTCCTCTTCGTCGACGACGAGCAGCTCGACGCGATCGCCAAACAGATGGACGCGGCCGGCGGCGTGCTGGAGGGGCGCGCGATGGCGACGACCTTCAACATGCTGCGGTCGAACGACCTTATCTGGTCCTTCGTCATCGACAATTACATGAAGGGAAAGGATCCGGCGAAATTCGACCTGCTGTTCTGGAACTCCGACGCCACGCGCATGCCGAAAGAGGTGCACCTCTTTTATCTCCGTGAGTTTTATCAGCATAATCGCCTCGCCAAGGGCGAGATGGTCATCGACGGCGAACGCCTCGATCTCGGCGACGTCGACATTCCGATTTTCATGCAGGCGGGCGAGACCGACCACATCGCCCCGCATAACTCAGTCTATCGCACGGCGAGGCTGTTCGCTTCGAAGGGCAATGACAAGGTGACTTATATGCTCGCCGGGTCAGGGCATATCGCCGGCGTCGTCAATCATCCGGACAAAAAGAAATATCATCACTCGATCAACCCGGAGCTTCCGGCGAAGCTCAGCGAATGGAAGGAAGGCGCCGAGCGCCGTCCGGGGTCCTGGTGGCCTTACTGGATCGAATGGCTCAACGGCGTATCGCCCGGAAAGGTTCCGGCGCGCCGGCCGGGCGACGGCGAATTGACGCCGATCGAGGATGCGCCCGGCAGCTACGTCAAGGTTAAGTCCTGACTTCTAAACGAAATTGACGGCCGGCGTCAGGGACAGCGCCGCGGCGAGCGCGTCGAGCCTGCGTCGCGCCGTGTCGTCCATCAGCGGTTTCAGCCGCGACGGGGCCGTGAACTGCAAGCGGTCGCCGTCCTGAGAAAACCGGCACGCCTCAATCGCCTCCGGGGCTTTCGGCGCGAATGCGCTTGCGAAACGAAGCGCAAGACCGATCTGCACTGCGCGGCGGCGATCCTCCTCCGGCATCAGGGCGAGGATCGCGGGCTCAGGAAACTGTTCATTCGCCCCTTCATGCCGGCAGAAAAGCGAGAGCGCGATCGTCGCGCGTTCAGAATGCGAAACGCCGTAGAACGGCGCCCGCAGCGCCGTATCGAACGCCTGCACGCCGCGAAGATCGGGATGAAAGAAGGCGCCGGTGTCCGTCATCAGGCAGGCGGCGTGACGCAGGCGCCGCTGCGCCGGCGTTTCATCGCGAAAGAGCCCGTCAGTGAAGCCGGCGACCGCATCGCCCATGCGCGCTTCCGGGGAAAGGCGGCGGCCGAAATGGCGCGCCCCGGCGATCAGCGGATCGGCGCGCCGAATCGCTTGAGGCAGCGCGTCATAGAGCAATCCCTCACGCAACCCGCCCGCTGACACGATCATGCTCTCGCATTCAGCTTCAGTCATCAGGACCTTGAGCACGAGCGCAGCAAACGGCAGCGTATCGACACGCTTCGTCGAAACGCCCGGCGTCTCCTCCAGCGAAGAGCGGCTCTGGCGCGCGACAAGATCGCACGCTTCGATCACCTGCCGCGCGGGAACCTCATAATGATGCAGCACGGAGAGCGGGTGCTTACGGAGCTGCATGTTGATCCGCGCAATCGCCCGCCACGCCCCGCCGACGGCGTAAAGCGTCGGCGTCTTCTTGCGCTTCACCCATGAGACGCCGGCGACAGCCTGCTCGGCTTCTTTCATCGCCGCACGGAGATCGCCCTTGCTGTGCTTCATCAGCCGAAAGGGGCCGATGGAGAGGCTGACCGCTTCGCGAATGTCGCCCTCAACGAGCCGGATCAGCTCAAGGCTTCCACCGCCCATGTCCCCGACAAGACCCGTCGCCCCCGGCTCGAAGGAGATGACGCCGAGACCTGACAGCCGGGCCTCCTCCGTTCCCGGAATAACTTCAACGGAAAAGCCGATCCGCTCGACGGACTTTACGAAGTCAAGGCCGTTCTTCGCCTCGCGCACCGCCGCCGTCGCGACGACGCGCGTCGGCGGATTTCCGTGCAGCGTCAGCAGCGATTTGAACCGTGCGAGGATCGACAGCGCGCTTTCAACCGCCCCGGCGTTCAGCGCGCCCCCGTCTTCCATGTCGCGACCAAGGCCGCACAGCGCTTTTTCATTGCAGATCGGGAACGGCGCGCGGCGCGGACCGTCGTAAATCACAAGGCGAACGGAATTCGACCCGATGTCGATGATCGCCCATCGGCCTTCGTCGTCCGTCGCCGCAACCCCTGAAGCCATCAGACCCGGTTGCCGGAATCGTCCGCCGCTGTCGAGTCCGCACCCGTTCAGCCGCGCCAGACGAGCGTTCTCGGGGCGTTGTATTTCAGCGCTCCGCCGCGCCCTGAAAGGCTCGGATTGGTCATCATGAAGCTGTGCACGTTAAAGGGCGGCCCGTCGCCCTCAGGCTCTGCGCGCCGGTAAACCCCGTCGGCGCCGAGGAACCAGGATTGCGCCTCGTCGTTGAGATTCGCCACCATGATCTGGTCGAGAACCTGATTGTGCACCGTGTCGTTCTGGATCGGACAAAGGACCTCGACGCGCCGGTCGAGATTGCGCGGCATCATGTCGGCGGAGGAGATGAATACCTTCGCGCCGTCATGCGGCAGCGCCGCCCCCGCGCCGAAGCAATAGACGCGCGCATGTTCAAGGAAACGCCCGATGATGCTCTTGACGCGGATGTTCTCTGAAAGTCCCTTGACGCCCGGCCTCAGGCAGCAGACGCCGCGCACCACAAGATCGATATCGACGCCCGCCTGGCTCGCCTCGTAAAGCTTGTCGATCATGGCGCCGTCGACGAGGGCGTTCACCTTCGCCCAGATGGTCGCCGGCCGGCCCGCCTTCGCATGCGCGATCTCCTCGTCGATGAGTTCGACAAGCCGCTCGCGCAGCGTGATGGGCGCGACCGCGAATTTCTCGAACGAGTGCGGGCGCGCGTAGCCGGTGACGAAGTTGAAAACCTTCGCCACATCGCGTCCGATCGCCGGATCGCAGGTGAAGAGCGACAGGTCGGTGTAAACTCGCGCCGTCACCGGGTGATAGTTCCCGGTCGCGACGTGGACATAGGTGCGAAGCGACGTTCCTTCCTGCCGCGCCACCAGCGACAATTTCGCGTGCGTCTTGTACTCGACGAAGCCGTAAACGACGTTGACCCCGGCGCGTTCCAGCGCGCGCGCCCATTTGATGTTCGCCTCCTCGTCGAAACGCGCCTTGAGTTCGACGAGGGCCGTGACGTTCTTCCCGGCTTCCGCCGCTTCGATCAGGGCCTCGACGATCGGCGACTGCTTCGACGTGCGGTAAAGCGTCTGTTTGATGGCCAAGACGTTCGGATCAGCCGCCGCCTGCTTGAGAAACTGCACGACGACATCGAAAGACTCATAAGGGTGGTGGACGATGAAATCCTTCGCGCGGATCGCTGAGAAGCAATCTCCGCCATGCTCCCGGATACGTTCCGGAAAGCGCGGGTCGAAAGGCGGGAACAGGAGGTCCGACCGCTCCTGCGGGATGAGCTCGGCCGTTTGCGCAAGGCCGAGGATGCCGTCGACGACGACGATGTCCTGCGCCTGCGCGCGCAGCTTGTCGGTCATCAGGTCCCGCATGTGCTGCGGCGTCGAGGCGTCGATCTTCAGGCGGATGACGTCCCCGCGTCGGCGACGTTTCAGCATGCTCTCAAAGAGCTGTACGAGGTCCTCGGCTTCCTCCTCGACCTCTACGTCGGAGTCGCGGACGACGCGAAACGCGCCGTGCCCTTCGAGCGTCGTCGATGGAAAAATGTGACCGATGAAATGCGTGATGAGGCGTTCGAGGGCGATATAGCGCACGACGTTCTTGCGCTCGTCCCCGCCGAGTCCCTGAGGCAGGCGAATGAAGCGCGCGATCTTGTTCGGCAGCGGCAGCAGCGTCGTCAGCGTCGTCTCGTCCCGCCGCTTGAGGTCGAGGCAGAGGACGAAGCCGAGATTGGGAATGAACGGAAACGGGTGCGCCGGGTCGAGCGCGATCGGCGTCAGAACCGGGAAAATGTTGTTCAGGAACTCCTGTTCCAGCCAGTCGACCTCGGCCGGATTGAGATCGTCCGCCGCGAGAATCTCGACGCCGTTCGCCCTGAGGAGCGGCACGATCGTGCGCCAGCATTCCTGCTGACGCGCCATCAGCTTTGACGCTTCGGCGTTGATGAGCGTGAGCTGTTCTTGCGCGGTGAGGCCTTCCTGGCTGACCGCGGCGACGCCTTCGCGCACCTGTCCGCGCAGGCCGGCGACGCGCACCATGAAAAACTCGTCGAGATTGTTCGCGGAGATCGAAAGGAACCGCAGCCGTTCAAGAAGCGGATGCGCTTCGTTGAAAGCTTCGTCGAGCACGCGAAGATTGAAGGCGAGCCAGGACAATTCCCGGTTAATGAATCGTTGCGGCGAGACGCGGAGCGCCGTCTCCTCCTCGCTTAGCGGCGTTCCGCTCAAGACTGCTGTCGTACCGTCGTCGGCGCCGGCCATTTTCGTCGATGCTCCTCCGCCCTTAATTATGCCGGGTGAGGCTCTTCCGAAAGGTTAGCGATGACGGTTCTGGCGAGTTTTAGGCCGATGGGCGCGCCTTCGGCGATCGAGGCCGCGTCAAGGGCCGCAACGAACGACGACGCCGCCGCGCAGGTTCGCGGCAGCCGGGCGCTGGCGTAGGCCGCAAGCTCAGGGGGGGCGCGCAGCTGGCGGTCTTTCAGGAGCTTCAGGATGACCGCCTGCAGCAGGGCGTCGTCAGGTTCAACGAGGTCGATGCGCGTAGCGGCGGCGAGGCGCGACTGAAGATCGCGCAATCCTTGCGCCCAGTCGGCCGGGTCGCCGCGGCCCGCGAGCGCGAGCCTTTCGCCTTTCTCGCGCATGTCTTCGACCAGCGAAAGCAGCGCGCGCGGATCGCCATGACCATTCACATCGTCAAGGAGCCGAACGTCGGCGCCCGCCTCTTCAGAAAGGATGTGCAAGAGATGGCTCTTCCCCGATTGGGGCGGTCCCGCGATGACCAGCAACGGCTCAATCGAGCCGCGCCAGCGGTCGAGCGTCGCAAGGGCGTGCTCGTTGGTCGAAGCGACGACAAAATCCTTGCGCGAACGACGCGGCGCCGGCGGTTCGAGGCCGAACGCAATCTGGCGCACGGCCGCCGCCGTCACTGATCGTTCTTGAGCGGCTCGCCGGCGAAAGGATCATCGCTCGTTTGGCTCGCCGGAACGGGACCGTCGGCGTCAGTCACGACTTCGCCCTCGGCGCCGAAAAGGCCGCGGCCGCCGCCGCGCAGGAAGCGGCGCCCCCGATATTTGCTGGCGACGGCCGGCGTTGCGAGGAACCAGCGCTCACCGGTTTCCGACCAGAAGACGACGCCCTGATTTTCCATCGCGACCTGCACCTTCGCGGGATCGCCGAAGATGCGCATGTTCATTTCCGCGCCGCGCCGGGAGAGCGCCGACACCTGTACGGAGCCGACGAGCGGCGTCGCGATCAGGGCGCCGCGAATCTTCGACCAGTCCTCAAGGCGATCGAAAAACGCCGACACCGGCAGCACCGCCTCCTTCGAATGGTCGATCAGGGTTTTCGCTTTCCAGCCGCTCGAATAGCGCGTGATAGCGGCTTCGATCGCGCGTTCGGCGAGGCCAGGGAAATTGCCCTCAGGCTCCGTCAGCGTCGTCTGCGCGAGCACTTCGCCGACCTTCGTGGCGAAGTCCTGGTCTTCGGCGGCGTAGCTGAAGGTCTGGCTCTGCGTGCCGTCTTCTTCGACTTCCGCGTCATGGCCGAGAATGTCATCGGGCGCCGCCTTCCCCGTCTCCCGATAGGCGTTGAGGAGGCGCACGCTCAGCTGATTGTCCGCATCCTTGCGGACGAGCCGGGCGTGGGCGACGATGATCTGGCTGACGTTGTAGCGCGCCGCGATCGTCGCGAGCGCTGTCGCGTTGAGATCGAGCGCCTGGCGCGCAGTGATCGACGCGCTGTCTTCAAGATCGCCGAGCGGCGCCTGCATCGGTGTCAGCTCATGCGTCAGCGGACGCAGTTTCCACGCCGCCATCCAGGGATTGTTGCTCTCCCAGAGATAGACGCCTGCGTCGGTCTGCAGCACGGGCAAGACGAGCGCGACGCGCGTCTGCGCTTCGCTGTAAGGAATTTTCGCCTGCTTCAAAAGGCGTCGCACCGCATCCGGCTTGAAACGGTAGGTGATATAGGCGCGATAGCTCGTCGATGAGGCTTTTTCATTATAAACCTCAAAGCCTGACTCGAGCGCTTCAAGACCGCCGGACGAGATCTCGATGGGCGCCTTGCCTGACGGATCGGCGCCCGCCGCCGCGGGCCGGCCCGCAGCGAGAGCGGGGAGGAACCGCCAGTCGGCCTCGGTCGTCAGACGGCGAAGGAGAAGGTCCATCGCGCGGCGGCGCCCGGCGGCCTGGGCGGCTTCCTTGGCGTCGGTTGCGCTGTCCCCGCTTGCCTGGACGGGTACCCGGGCGACGATGAAGACATCCTCGCCCGCGGCGAGCGCATGGCCTGTCATGGCCGCGGCGAAGGCGAGCGCGGCGGCGATAAGCCGTGGAATTCTCATGGAAATTTCTCTCAACTGTCGGTCAGCTTGGGGACCCGGCCGGAAATCGAGCGCCCCTTATAGCCGCACCCGCCGGGGCGCGCATCCCCCGGCAGGACGCGGGGAAAATCGCGTTGTTGCAACGCCCTATCGGTCGGCGCCATGAGGATGGCCATGAGCGATGCATATCGAAAGGCCGGCGTCGACATCGACGCCGGCGAGCGGCTGGTTTCGGCGATCTCGCCCCTTGCGAGAGCGACGGCGCGCGCGGGCGCCGATGCGATGCTCGGCGGCTTTGGCGGGGTCTTCGACCTCAAGGCTGCGGGTTTTCGCGATCCGCTTCTCGTTTCGGGGACGGACGGCGTCGGCACCAAGCTGAAGATCGCGTTTGAAACGGGGCGCCATGACACGATCGGCATCGACCTTGTCGCTATGTGCGTCAACGACGTGCTCGCGCAGGGCGCCGAACCGCTCTTCTTTCTCGATTATTTCGCGACAGGAAAACTGAAGGAGGGCGTCGCGGCGGAAATGATCGCCGGCATCGCGAAGGGCTGCCTCGAAGCGGGGTGCGCGCTGATCGGCGGCGAGACGGCGGAAATGCCGGGCATGTACGCCGAGGGCGAATACGACCTCGCAGGTTTCTGCGTCGGCGCGGTCGAGCGCGGGGACCTCTTGCCGCGCGCGTGCACGGCCGGCGACGTGCTGATCGGCCTTCCGTCCTCCGGCGCGCATTCGAACGGCTATTCGCTGATCCGCAAGATCGTTAAGGATGAAGGCTTATCATACGCGGCGCCCGCGCCCTTCGATTCCGGCCGGACGCTCGGCGAAGCGCTGCTCGCGCCGACGCGGCTTTACGTCAAGCCGTTATTGCCGCTCCTTAAAGATCCCGCCGTGCGCGGCTTTGCGCATATCACCGGCGGCGGCCTCACCGACAATGTGCCGCGCGTCTTTGACGAGAGCCTTGCGGCGCGTTTCGATGACGACGCGCTCGCCCTGCCGCCGCTGTTCGACTGGCTCGCCCGCGCCGGACGTTTGTCGCAGGAAGACATGCGGCGCACGTTTAATTGCGGCGTCGGCGGCGTCCTTGTCGTCGACAAGGCGCAAGCCGGCCGGGTGACGGCCTCGCTCGACAAGGCGGGCCTCGAGCCTCGCGTCGTCGGCGACCTCGTCAGGGCCTGAAGCGATGGCGCGCAAGAAGCTCGGCGTCCTCATCTCCGGGCGCGGCTCCAACATGCAGGCGCTGATCGACGCTGCGCGCGCGCCGGATTACCCGGCCGATATCGCCGTGGTCATTTCCAACATTCCGGGCGCGGCGGGACTTGAGCGCGCCGCTGAGGCGGGCGTCCCGGTCATCACCATCGACCACAAGACATTCGGGAAAGGCGCTGAGGCGAAGCGGCTTTTCGAGGCGGCGCTTCATTGCGCGCTTGAAGAGGCCGGCGTCGACATCGTCTGCCTTGCCGGATTCATGCGCCTGTTGTCGGCGGCGTTTGTCGAGCGCTGGTACGGGCGGCTCGTCAACATTCACCCTTCCCTTCTGCCGGCCTTCAAGGGACTCGACGTGCATGCGGCGATGCTCGCTGCGGGCGTCAAGATCGCCGGCTGCACCGTCCACTATGTCAGCGCTGAAATGGACGCCGGGCCGATCATCGGTCAGGCGGCCGTCCCGGTTCTCGCCGGCGATTCGGCCGAGAGCCTTGCGGCGCGCATTCTCCTCGCCGAGCACCAGCTTTATCCAGAATGCGTCCGCCGCGTCGCGCTTGGGGAGGCGGTTATCTCCGGCGGCGGCGTCGTCCTGACCGGCGAGGCCGGCGGCGCGCTTCTCAACCCGCCGCCGCGCTGAAGCGCTCGATAAAGTCCCGCACGCGCGCCGCATTGGCGCCGAGATCGGAGCCGCCGACGCGGGACTTTGAGCGCAAATCGATCCGTGTGCCGCCTTCCGCTCGCGGGCTGAGGCGGACGATGAAATCGTCCTTGAAGCCGAACCAGGTTGACGTCGCGACGGCTTCGATCCGCCAGCCGGCGCCGGAAGCGTCGCCATCCGGCCCCTCGGCGAGGATCTCCATCTTCATCGCGGCGATCACGGCGCGCGCCTTGTCGCGCGCGGTTTCGAGACTGTCGTCCGTCAGGATCGGCTTGATGTCCGGGAAGGCCTTCGCCTGCGCCTCGGCGACGGTGAGACCCTCCGTAGACTGAGGAACCGGATCGGCGCCGCGATAGTCCGCCGGATTCTTGCGCGGCAGGCTCGCCGCCGCGATGATCGCCGGCGGGTCGTCGAAATCCGTCGTCACTTCATGGATGAACGGATTGGCTTCAACCGCCGCGCGCATTTTCAGGGGAACCGTCAGCGCGCCGCCGGCGAGGAGCGCCGAGACGATCGCAAAGAGGCCCGCCCGCGCGTTGCGCGTCACGAACGCCGCCGCGCCGCCGGCCAGCGCCAGCCCCGCCGCCAGCAGGATCGGCGGAAGCGGGACGCCCGGTATCGTACCCGGCGAGGCGACCCAGCGGATGAGCTTCAGCCCGAAGCTCCAGTCCCAGAGGCCGAAACGCGATCCCGGCCCCGACAGCCCGATCGCCAGCGCGCAGCCGAGCGCCAGCAGTCCCAAAACACCCGCAATGCGTCCAACCATTTTGCGCCCCTCTTTCCGCCGATCGCCTTATAGGCGAAGCGCCGGGGCGCCGCCACCGAGGGCGCTCCTGCGCCGGTTGCAATCCTTTCCGCGCCTTCCCATCTGACGCGAAACGAGAGGTCCCGCCATGGCGCGCCCGGTCACCATCATCCTCAAGCACGATCTCGGCGTCGCCGAAGCCTCGCGGCGGATGCGCTCGGGCTTCGACCGAATTCGCCAGAGCCTGTCGGGGGGCATGTTGTTCCGCTTCGAAGAGAACTGGGCGAGCGACACCAAACTTTCCTTCACCGCCAAAGGGCTCGGCCAGACGATCACCGGCGCCGTCGATGTCTTCCCGCAGCATGTGCGGATTGAGGCGACGCTGCCGTCGATCCTCGCCTCGCTCGCCGAAATCATCACCGGCCGCGTCGAGAAAGAAGGCCAGATCCTTCTCGAAAAGAAGTAGCGCGGCGGCTTCGCGGCGGCGGAAATTGGCGCCTTTTCGTATTGAGCTCTCTCTGAACGCTTGAGCCTTTCCGCGGGTTCCAGCCCGAAACTACGTATTTTGGGCCGGCGAAAATGCGCAGATTTTTGGAGGGGTCCGCCCCCTTCACCGTCCGTCATCCCGGGGCCGCGCGAAGCGCGGAACCCGGGATCCACGCCGCC
>CAZOEB010000047.1:0-21334 GCA_964578685.1 uncultured Caulobacterales bacterium | reverse complement strand
TGACCGACATCGTCCTCAACGTGAAGCAGCTTGCGCTGCGCACGCATGCGGACGGTCCGAAGCGTCTTGTCCTCAAGAAGTCGACGCCGGGCCCGGTGACCGCCGGCGACATCGAGCCGAATTCGGCCGTCGACATTCTCGACCGTCATCAGGTCATCTGCACGCTCGACGAGGGCGCGAGCCTGCGCATGGAGCTGACGGTGCAGTCCGGCAAGGGCTATGTTCCCGCCGACCGCAACCGTCCGGAAGACGCTCCGATCGGCCTTATTCCGGTCGACAGCCTTTATTCGCCGGTGCGCCGCGTCGCCTATCGCGTCGAGAACACCCGCGAAGGTCAGGTGCTCGACTATGACCGCCTGATTCTCGATATCGAAACCGACGGGTCGGTGACGCCGGATGACGCCGCCGCGTACGCCGCGCGCATCCTGCAGGACCAGCTTCAGATTTTCGTCAATTTCGACGAGCCGAAGAAAGACCTCGGCGGCGGCGCGCGCGAAGAGCTGCCGTTCAACCCGGCGCTGCTCAAGAAAGTCGACGAGCTCGAACTTTCCGTGCGTTCGGCGAACTGCCTCAAGAACGACAACATCGTCTATATCGGCGACCTCATCCAGAAGACGGAGGCGGAGATGCTCCGTACGCCGAACTTCGGCCGCAAGTCGCTCAACGAAATCAAGGAAGTGCTGGCCGCGCTCGGCCTGCACCTCGGCATGGACGTTCCGGACTGGCCGCCGGAGAACATTGAAGACCTGGCCAAGAAGTTCGAGCAGTAAGATAGCCGCGGCCGCCTCGAACGGCGCCCGCAATGGAGACTGACCCATGCGCCACGGATTTGCGCTTCGGAAGCTGAACCGCACCCACGAGCATCGCAAGGCGATGTTCGCCAACATGGCGTCGGCGCTCATCAAGCACGAGCAGATCGTCACGACCTTGCCGAAGGCGAAGGAGCTTCGCCCGATCGTCGAGAAATACGTGACGATGGCAAAGCACGCGAAGAAGGACCCGAAGCGCGCGCTGCACCTTCGCCGTCTCGCGGCCTCCCGCCTTCGCGACGAGACGCAGGCGAAGAAGCTATTCGACACGCTCGGGCCCCGCTATCTAGATCGCAACGGCGGCTACATCCGCATCATGAAAGCGGGCTTCCGCCACGGCGACAACGCACCGCTCGCGGTGATCGAGTTCGTCGATCGCGACGAAGCCGCCAAGGGGCTCGACTCCGGCCCAGTCATGACGGACGACGGCGAAGAGTAGATTTTATCCGGATACGGATTGAAACGGGGGCCCCTGCGGCGCCCGTTTTTTTGCGGCGAGTCGATGGGCATCGGCGCGCCGCCTGCATGAATGGGCGATAAAGCTCTAGAGCGGCGTGCGCAAAAGTGTACGCGGTTTTGCGCGGAAACGCCGCGACAAACAATAAGCTAGACCAAGCTGGGCGATCCCGAAATCGCGCAGCTTGGTCTAAAGTCCCGCGATCCCCTCCGGCTCGATCAATTCGATCGCGCCCTTGTTCAGCGTCAGGGCGATTTTGCCCTCGAGCATCTTCAACGCGACATCGCCGAACACTTCGCGCCGCCAGCCTTCGAGCGCCGGCACGTCTTTGCGGCCGAGCGCAATCGCATCGAGATCGTCGCCGCCGGCGATCAGGCGCGCGGCGACGCCGTATTTTTCCGACTGGCGCTTCAACAGCACTTTCAGCAGTTCGACGACATCAGGGGGCGCTGCGGCGCGGCGGTCGTCGCGGTCGATTTCAGGAAGCTCTTCTCGCGGTATTTTGCGGCCGCGGGCGACAGCTTCGAGAATTTGCTGCGCCGTGCGGGAACGCTCGAAACCCTGCGGGATCGTGCGCGCACGGCCGAGTTCTTCGGGCGTTGAAGGTTTCACGCGGGCAAGCTCGAAAATCGCCTCATCCTTGAGGATGCGCCCGCGCGGCACGTCTTTCTCCTGCGCCTCGCGCTCGCGCCACTCTGCGAGCGCAATGAGCGGGCCGACATCGCTTGGCCTGACGCCGCGCAGCTTCAGGCGGGCGTAGGCGCGTTCCGGATCGGCCCGGTAAAGCGCCGGATCCCGCAAAGCGGCCATTTCCTCCTCGACCCAGCCGATGCGCTTCTCGCGCTCAAGCCGCTGATGGAGAATCTTGTAGGCTTCGCGCAGATGAGTGACGTCAGAGAGCGCATAATGCAGCTGCGCATCCGAAAGCGGCCGGCGCGCCCAGTCGGTGAACCGGCTTCCCTTGTCGATCTGTGCGCCTGTCAGCGTCCGCACCAGCGGCTCGTAGCCGATCTGTTCGCCGAACCCGCAGGCCATCGCGGCGACCTGCGTGTCGAAGATCGGCGCGGGCACGGCGCCCATCAACTGATGAAAGATTTCGATATCCTGCCGCGCCGCATGAAAGACCTTGGTGACGCGCGCGTTCGCAAGGAGTTCGAGGAACGGCCCGAGATCGAGACCCGGCGCCATCGGGTCGATGATCGCTTCCTCGCCTTCCGCCGCCGCCTGGATAAGGCACAGGATCGGCCAGTAGGTTTTCTCGCGCATGAACTCGGTATCAACGGCGAAGAAAGGCCGTTCGGCGAGCGCCTTGGAAAGCTGGTTCAAGTCGTCCGTGGTCGTAATGATCCGCATGGGGGCGACCCCTTATCAGCGCCCGCAGCGTCCGTCACGGGCGAAGCTTGACAAGCCGGGGAGGGACCGCCACTCGAACCGGCGGATTCTCCGGAGACCCCTGAAATGCACGCCTATCGCACCCACCATTGCGGCGCCCTGAGGCCGGGCGCCGTGGGCGAAACCGTCCGCCTGTCAGGATGGGTGCACAGGAAGCGCGACCATGGCGGCCTCCTGTTCATCGACCTCCGCGACCATTACGGTCTGACCCAGCTCGTTATCGAGCCGGAGACTCCCGTCTTCGCGGTCGCTGAGCGCCTGCGCGCCGAAAGCGTCATCCGGGTCGACGGCAAGGTCGTCGCGAGGACGCCCGAGACCCAGAACCCGAACCTGCCGACCGGCGGCATCGAGGTGCGGATTACGGACATTGAAGTCCTCTCCGCCGCCGAGGAACTGCCGCTGCCTGTCTTCGGCGAGCCCGATTACCCGGAAGAAGTCCGCCTCAAATACCGGTTCCTCGACCTCCGCCGCGAGAAGCTGCATCGTAGCGTCGCGCTGCGGTCGGCCGTCATCGCCTCGCTCCGCAGGCGGATGATCGCGCAAGGGTTCACGGAGTTCCAGACGCCGATCCTGACGGCCTCCTCGCCGGAAGGCGCGCGCGATTTCCTCGTTCCCTCGCGCATCCATCCTGGAAAATTCTACGCGCTGCCGCAGGCGCCGCAGCAGTTCAAACAGCTCCTGATGGTCGCGGGCTTCGACCGCTATTTCCAGATCGCGCCCTGCTTCCGCGACGAAGACGCACGCGCCGACCGCAGTCCCGGCGAGTTCTACCAGCTCGATTTCGAGATGAGCTTCGTCACGCAGGACGATGTCTTCGACGCCATCGCGCCCGTGCTCTCCGGCGTGTTTGAAGAATTTGCGAATGGAAAGTCGGTGACGAAACCGCCCTTTCCGCGCATCAAATATGCGGACTCGATCCGCAAATACGGCTCGGACAAGCCGGACCTCCGGAACCCGATCGAGATGGGCGACGTGTCGGAGCATTTCCGCGGCTCGGGCTTCAAGGTCTTCGCCGGCATGCTCGCGAACGACCCGAAAGTGGAAGTCTGGGGCATCCCGGCGCCCGGCGGCGGATCGCGCGCGTTCTGCGACCGCATGAACAGCTGGGCGCAAGGCGAAGGCCAGCCGGGCCTCGGCTATGTCTTCTGGCGCGAGGGCGAAGAAGGCGGGGCCGGGCCGATTGCGAAAAATATCGGGACTGAGCGCGCCGAAGCGATCCGCAAGCAGTTCGGTTTGAAGGTCGGCGACGCAATCTTCTTCGTCGCGGGCAAGCCGGATGCGTTCTATAAATTCGCCGGCGCGGCGCGCACGCGCGTCGGCACGGAGTTGAAGCTCATCGACGAGAACCAGTTCAAATTCTGCTGGATCGTCGACTTCCCGATGTATGAGTGGAACGAGGATGAGAAGAAGATCGACTTCTCGCATAACCCGTTCTCCATGCCGAATTTCGATCACGGGAAATTCCTCGCGCTCGACAAGGCGGACAAGGACACGATCCTCGGCATCACGGCGTTCCAGTACGACATCGTCTGCAACGGCGTTGAGCTTTCTTCGGGCGCGATCCGGAACCACAAGCCGGACATCATGCTGAAAGCCTTTGAGATCGCCGGCTACGGCGCAGACGTCGTTGAAGCGAAGTTCGGCGGCATGCTGAACGCCTTCCGCTACGGCGCCCCGCCGCATGGCGGCTCGGCCCCGGGCGTCGATCGCATCGTCATGCTGCTCGCAGGCGTTGAAAACCTCCGCGAGGTCATCGCCTTCCCGCTCAACCAGCAGGCGCAGGACCTGATGATGCAGGCCCCGAACGAGGTGACGGAGAAGCAGCTGAAAGAGCTGCATATCCGCGTGGCGATGCCGATTGTGGAGAAGAAAGGCGCCTGACCTCTCCCCGGGAGAAGTCAGCGTCACACCGGAAAATCCGGCTCCGTCGGCGAGGCCGGCTTCGGCATCGGCCGCGCGAGGTCTTTCTCCACGAAGGCGAAGACCGCGCATGCGGCCGCGATCGTCGCCGTCGCGAAGAAGAGGGCGCTTGGCGCCATCGCATAGAAGAACTGGCCGAGGATAGGCGCGAAGATGAAGCCCGACGCGCCGGCGGCGTTGGAGAGGCCGGCGGCTGAGCCCTGTTCATCGCTCCTCACCGCCAGCGAGGCGCCGCCGATGAAACCGGGCCCCAGCATGCCGGCGCCGAGACCTGACAACAACATGCCGAAAACAAGCGGTCCGATCATCGTCGAACCGGCGATGATCGCATGGCCGACGCAGACGAGCATCGGGCCGGCGCGTATCAGCGTCGTCGGCGGCAGGTTGAACCGCTGGACGAGAACAAGTTGCGAAAACAGCGAAGCCATCGCGGCGGCGGAAAGCGCGACGCCGACAAGCTGCAAGGCGTCCTTGCTGTCGAGCCCCAGTCGATCGATGAAATAGAAAGCGATGAACTGGATGGGTATCGCGGTCGCGACGGCGGTCGCGAGCCCATAGACCAGAAACGCGCGAATGCGCCTGTCGAACGGCGACAGCGTCGGGCGCGCGATGCGCTCTTTCGGCGCAGTGCGCTCGGGCAGGAACAACCACACGGCGGCGACCGAGCACGCCGCCGCGGCGGCGACGGCGTAAAGCGGCGCCAGCGGATCGAGCGCGACGACGGCGCCGGCGAAAGCGGGGCCCACCATCGCGCCGATGCCGAACGCGGCTGAGAAAGCCGCCATGCCGGCTGTGCGTCGTTCAATCGGCGTGCGGTCGGCGATGTAGGCTTGCGCGGCCCCCGGCGTTGCGCTGCCGATGACGCCGTAGATGCTTCGCGTGCTGAGAAGCAGCGCATAGAGCGTCGTGCCGGCGAGAACGCCGTCGATGCCGAGATGCAGAACTGTCGCAAAAGCCGCCGTCGATACTGCGAACGCCGACAGACCGATGACGATGAACGGGCGCCGGCCGTAGGTGTCGCTGCTGCGTCCCCAGAACGGCCCCGTCAGCACCCAGAACAGCGCCGAGAGCATGAAGATCGACAGAACCTGAAAATCGCCGACTCCAAGATCGCGCGCCAGCGGCGGCAAGACCGCAAAGACGATCGTCTGCCCCATGCCCATGCAGACAACGCCCGCAAGCAGGATGCCGAGCGCGATCGCGCGCTGGCGCGGGGTCGAGGGGGTGTCGTCGAAGCGGTTCATGGAGGGATATCGAGAGGGCTGCGCCTTCCTATGGCTCGCCGGTTCCTGCAGCAAGCGGCGCACGTTAGTCTGCCCGTCAGAATGATTGGAGGGGAAGATGCGCCTGCTCTTGATTCTGGCTGCGGCTCTTGTCGCGACGCTCACTGGGGCTCTCGCCGCCGGGCCGCCGGCGGGGAAGGGGACTTACGAGGAGCTCGTCGCCTTGTTCGCGGAGTTTGACGCGGCGCGCCTGCCCGAGCCTTGGAACGCCAATTTTCTGGAGCACGACGCGCCGCGACAGGCGATGGAGGTCTATCAGCCGGCGGCGATCAAGGCCCGCCTCAAGAACCTGAAAGCGATCAACGGCCGCCTTGACCGAATGGACGTTGCGAGCTGGCCGCGCGATCAGCAGTCGGAGTTTCTGGCGGTTCGCGCGCAAGTGGACGGCGAAGAATTTCGTCTGAAGGTGCTGCGCCCGTGGGCGCGCGATCCTGGTTTCTATGTCGACCTGCTCCAGCGCATCGCCTTCACCGACCTGCCGGTCGCGGGCGAGAAGGAGGCGGCGCTCCGTAAAGAACTCTCTGCGGTCGCTGAGATCATCGACGCGGCGAAAGCGACCCTTGATGATGTCGCGCGCGATTATGCGCTGCTCGCGCTCCATAACCTGACGACGGCGGACGGCGTCGGTCATGGGCACCCCTATCGCGCAACGCCGCCGGCCGGCGTTATCGGCTGGTATGACGACCTCCTTGTGCGGGCGGTAGGGCGCCAGCCTTCGCTGGTCGAAGACGTCCGCGCCGCCCGCGACGCCGTTGCCGATTTAAAGGCGTTTCTTGAACAAAATCTGCCGCGCTACACAGCGAAGGCCGGCGTCGGCGCGAAGCGCTATGACTGGTATCTGCGGCAGGTGAAGCTGCTTCCCTATGACGGCGACGGCATGAACCTTGTCGCTGCGCGCGAATGGGAGCGGACAAGCGCCGCCTACGCGCTGGCGCAGCATCGCGACCGCAAGACGCCCGAACTGAAGCCAGCGGCGAGCGCCGCCGACTATCAGCGGCGGATCGAGGCGACCGACAAGAACATACGGGACTTCCTCGTCCGCGAGGAGATCATCACCATTCCCCCTTATGTCGGCGCGCTCGACACCAACGCCCCGTTCATCGTGCGCCCCGGAGGGCCGAATTTCTGGGAAGCGGTTCAGTTCCGCGATCCGCACCCGGATCATCTTCATGCCGTCATCCCGGGCCATCGCTTTGACGGGCTTGTCGAAGACAACAACAAGCATCCTATTCGCGGGAAGATTTCCGACGGCGTCCGCGCGGAGGGTTGGGGTGTTTATCTTGAGGAATCGATGATGCTCGCGGGCGTCCTCAGCGAGCGGCGGCGGGTCGATGAGCTCATCTATCTCTTCGGCGTCTTCCGCGCAGCGCGTGTGCCGGCCGACGTCGGCATGCAGCGCAATGAGATGACCGTTGCCGAGGCCGTCAAATACATGATGGATCGCACGCCCTGGCTTGACGAAAATGTCGCGCGCGTCGACGCCGAGATCTATCTCCGCCGTCCGCCGGGCTACGGCGTCGGTTATACGATCGGCGCCTTGCAGATGCGCGGCCTCCTCGCCGATGTCCGCAATCAGAAGGGAGCGGCGTTCAAACTCAAGGACTTCCACGACGATTTCATGGCGCGCGGGCGCCTGCCGATATCGCTCCTGCGCTGGGAGATGACGGGGCTCGACGACGAGGTCGCGCGGTTCTGGAAGCGCGAGCCGATTCCGGACTAGTTTTGTGCAGCCGCCGATTGCGGCTTCATGGTCGCAAGGAACGTCTTAAAGCGCGGCTCGTTCGCAAGCTTGAAGTATAGCCCGCGGCCGTCTTCGACGCTGAGATGGACGCAGTGCCGGCAAAGCGCCGTGTTCGGCGTGCGCCATCCTTGAGCGATGATCTGCTCGATCGTATCCAAAGCGCGGTCAACGTCGCCCGTCTCGGCCAATAGCGCTGCAAGCAGCGACTCTGTCCAGTAGGGACGATATAGCCCGCGCGCCGGTCTCGTCCGCTCAAATCGCATGATGAGCCGCCTCGCCGCCGTGTCGTCGCCGAGGCGCGCGTCAGCGATTGCGGCGCATACCTCCGCCAGCTCCGGCGGCCCGTTCAAGTTAACGTCGTCACGGATGAGCGAGACGGATTCATCGCAGGCGGCCTGCGCCGGTCCCGGCTCCCTGCCGTAAAGATGAACAAACCCCAGCGCCACCAATGCCTGCGCGCGCTGGCGCGGCCGGACTTCTCGCGCGACAAGCCTTTCGAGCGCCGCCTGAGCCTCGCCGATATCGCCGCCGATGATCGACTTCTTGTATGTGACCCATTCAGGATCGAGTCCCGATCGCCGCGCCTGCAGGTCGATTGCGGCATACGCACTCTCGAGGCCCCCGCTCCGCGCTTCGATGATCGTCATGATGTCGGCGTTCCAGCTTACGGGGTCGAGAGCCTCGGCGCGGTCGACCTCTTCGCGCGCGCGCGCAAAATCTCCGTCAGTAAGCGCCATGGATGCGCGAAAGCGCCTTCCCCACGCCCAGTCCGGCGTCTCTTCCAGAAGCTTGTCGAGGGTCGCCCGTGCTTCATCTCGCCTGCCGAGCGATAGAAGCGCTGAGATCCTGTTTCCCTGAACGTCGCGATAATCAGGGCTGAGCGACAGCGCCCGATCCGCGATGTCGATCGCGCCGGCGTAATCTCCCTGCTGAATCTGAACGGTCATGAGCCATTTCAGCGCCCGCATATTGCCGGGATCGGCCTTGATCGCCTGCTCGAGGTCGTCTGCTGCGCGCTCAAAGCGGCCGAAGTCGTCGCCATAGACGTAATGGTGAACGGCGCGTGCGAAATAAGCGTCGCTGTCAGCGCCGCCTGCTGCGAAGGCGCGGTTGATCGCCGCCATCGACATGTCTCCGGACCGGGCGGCGTCATCGACGTAGCGGTCGATGCTTGCGAGGGCGTAGGCGTAAAGCGCCTGCGCATGTGCGTTGTCCGGCTCCTTCTCTGTCGCACGCTTCAACAGCACCCGCGCTGCTTCAAAATCGGCTCGGCTCGCGGCATCCTCAATGAGGCCGAGCGCCACGTAGTAGTCTGAGTTCTCCGGCACCTCACCGCCCGCAGGGGTGTCGGGAGCCAAAGAAGCGGCGACACGGTCGAGAATGCTGCGGACGACCGTCACATCGCCTGCACTTTCTTCCTGCATCTGGAAGGACGCCACCGCCGACTCGTTCCGCGTTCGGATAATGTCCACATTATACAGCAAGGCGCCGCCGATTTCGGCGATCGTACCGCGCACGACGTAATCAACTCCCAGACGATCGATGAATTCGCGCGCGGCGTCTGCGCTCTCCGGATACTGATAACCGCGAACATCGAAGCCGCGTTCGCGCAGCATCGCCCGCATCCCATGCGTAAGGCCGGCGGCAAGCCCTCCAAGGCGTTCGTCGGCGCCGTTGAGTTCAAAAGGCGGGACCGTGAGCTTTGCGCCCGGCGCGATTTCCGCCGCTCTATCCGTTTCGCTCCCCCCGTTCTTGAACAAAGTTGGCAGCAAGGATGCGGCTGCGACAAGCGCCGCGGCGCAGGCGATGGCCAACGGCGCGAGCCATCTACGCCGATCTGGCCCCTTGTTCGCCGCTGGTTCCGTCGCTGGGCGCGGAGGGTCGGATGCTTCGTGGGAAAGTTTGCGCCTGAGCGCGCGCACTAACAGTTCAAAGGTTTGCGACGGCAATCGGCCGCCGGAATCATCCGCTGCAAGCGCCTGAATCTGTCGAAAGCCGATCGGCGCGTCGACACCGTCAAAGCTCAGCGGGACAAGGCGATCAGCGTCGCGCCCGACACCTGCTTCGTCGCGGACCCAGTTCGAGACGACGGATGCGCGCGTCCATAACACCAGGACCGCTTTCGCCCTTTTCAGATGGCTTTCGGTTTCTTCCGAGTAACGCTCACCGGCTGTGAGATTGCGGTCCCACCAGACCGAGAAGCCAGCGGCTTCCAGCGCGGCCGCAATGCTTTCCGCCCGCACTACGTCCTCGCGTGCATATGACAGGAAAATGTCCGCCATCGCCCCCTGAGTGTCTCTGCTCGACGTTCAGCGATGGCGCAGCTTAACACTCTTGCGGCAGGCGGGAAAACCGGCGCGGCGGCGCCGCATGGCCGACGCCTGCCGGTCTGATGATTCACGGGTCCTTTGCGCCGGCTTCCCGGCGCTTCTATTCCCGCCCGAAAGTGACGCCTGCGTTGGCTTCAAGCCGCTTCAGCAGCGCCCGCCCCATCGCGGCCGCGGGCGTCCATACGCCGCCCGGCGTCTCCGTCCTGTCGCGGACGAGGCAGATCGCGGCTTCGGCGATCATCTTCGACGTTGAGCCGTAGCCGGGGTCGCGATCGCCTTTGCAGAAGGTGCGGATTTTCTCCCCGCGCGCGGTCTCGCCGAGGAAAAGAACGTCATAGAATCCGGTGTCGCGTTCTTCCTTCGTCGGACCCTCGCCGGGTTTTGGCGCGTCCTCGCCCATGAGCGAGGTGTCGGCGGCGACCGCCTTCGCGATTTTCTCTCCCTGTTCGCCGGGACCCGTCATCATCATTTCGGAGTAGACGAAATCCTTCCCATACGGATGATTGAGAAGGAGGTTCGACCGATGGACGTTCTTCGTGTTGATGGGCGCCATGATGAACGGCGCCATCCAGACGCCGTTCTCTTCGAGCGGCTTTGAGCCTGAGGGCTGCTTCGCCCCTTCAAAGCCCGGGGTCAGCGCGAAAGGGCTCTTCAGGAGCTCGATGACCGAAGGGTCTTTGAACGCGGCCGCCATGGTCGCCTTGAGGCTTGCGGCTGTCCCGCCGGAGAACTTCCCCTTCATGGCCCGCACGCGGCATTTGATCTCGCGCGCCGGCGCGCCGAATTCCTTCATCGCCTCTTCTTGCGTGAACCAGACGCCGAGATCGAAGGGGATGGAATCGAAGCCGCAGGAAAAGACGATCCGCGCGCCGGATTTTTTCGCGGCGGCGTCATACTTGTCGATCATGGCGCGCATCCACGCCGGCTCGCCGCAAAGATCGACGTAATCCGTTCCCGTTTCGGCGCAGGCGGCGACAAGCGGTTCGCCGTAAAGCTGATAGGGGCCGACCGTCGTCAGCACGCAGCGCGTCCGCTTCGCCATGGCCTTCAGCGAGTCCGGGTTCGACGCATCGGCGACGATCAGCGGGGTCTCTTCAAAGGCGTCGATCTCGGACCTGATTTCGCGGAGCTTCGACTCCGTCCGGCCGGCCATCGCCCATTTGAGGGTATTGTCAGCCCCGTAGCGCTGCGCGAGGTATTCCGCGACAAGCCGGCCCGTGTAGCCGCTGGCGCCGTAAACAACGAGGTCGAATTCCCGGGTCATGAGGGTCTCCACGAATGCGTTGAATCGCTTGGACAATGGCGCGGCGCAAAAGGCAATGCCGCATGGCTGCGCAGCCCGCTTTACGGGGGCCGGGGAGGCGCATAGCGTTCCAACCTTCGAGCGTCTGGAGCAGGGAGAGGTTATGTCTGATGATTTCTCGATTGACCGGCGCGCCTTGCTGGCCGGCGCCGCAGGGCTTGCAGCCGCGAGCGGGGCCCGGGCGCAGACGCAGACGCCGTCGCCCGCGCCGGATCTCTCCGGCAAGTCTGTTCTCATCACTGGCGCAAGTTCGGGGTTTGGGCGGCTCTCGGCGCTGCACTTCGCGCGATCGGGCGCGACCGTCATCGCGTCAATGCGCAATCTCAAGAAGGGAAAGCGGCCTGAGGCGATAGAGCTCCTCGACACGGCGACAGCTGAAAAGCTCAAGCTCTCCGTCGTTGAAATCGATGTCACCAACTCGGCGCAAGTCGCGTCCGGCGTCGCTGAGGCGGAGAAGACGGCGGGCGGCGCGCTTGATGTTCTCCTCAACAACGCCGGCATCGGCGGGGCGGCGCCGGTCGAACTCTATGACCATGCGCAGACGATGCGCCATTTCGATGTGAACCTGTTCGGCTATCAACGCATGGCCCGCGCCGTCCTGCCGAAGATGCGCGCGCGGGGCCAGGGCCTCCTTGTGCAGGTGTCGTCTCAGCTCGGCCGCATCGTTCTTCCGAACATCGGCATCTATTGCAGCACCAAATTCGCGCTGGAGGCGATGTTTGAAGCGATGGCCTATGAGCTGGCGCCGGTCGGCGTCGATGTGACGATTATCCAGCCCGGCGGCTATCCGACGAAAATCTGGGAGAACGGAAGGCGTTATCTCGAAGACCTGCTCGCCGCCGCCGACGCCGAACGCAAGGCGGCCTATGATGCGCATCTGAAACTCGCTGAGGGCTTCTTTGGCGGCGGCGGCACGACCGACCCGATGGACGTGCCGCGCGCGATCGCCGACATCATCGCGCTGCCGCCTGGAAAGCGCCCGCTCCGTCGCCCGGTTCATCCGAACACGCAGGCGACCGACGCGCTCAACGCCGCCCATACGCAGGTGCAGGCCTCTGTAATGAGCCGCGGACCTTACAAGGCGTGGCACGACGCGGTTGTGGATTAGGGCGTCTTCGGCTCCAGCCGCTCGGGATCAGAGGCGAGGATCGGCGCTTCGGGCTCGAAGCGGTCGGCTCGCGCCATCGCCGGAAAGAAGCGGAACCACGACAGCCCCGCCGCCACCGCGACCGCGCCGCCGAGGATGACCGCGCCGACAGGGCCGAGGAAGCGCGCTGCAACGCCCGACTCAAACTCCCCAAGTTCATTCGACGCTGAGATGAAGATGAACGACACCGACGCGACTCGCCCGCGCATGGCGTCCGGCGTCGCGAACTGAATGAGGGACTGGCGCACATAGACGGAAATCATGTCCGCCGCGCCGGTGATGGCGAGGAGGATCATCGAGAGCCAGAAAAATTTCGAGAGGCCGAACCCGAGCGTTGCAAGTCCGTAAACGACGATCGCCCACAGCATCCACGGACCGACGCGGCGGTCGAGCGGCCGGATCGCGAGCCACAGCGCGACGATCGCCGCGCCGAACGCCGGCGCCGCGCGCAGGAGCCCCAAGCCTTCGGCGCCGACATGGAGAATGTCGCGCGCGAATACGGGCAGCAGCGCCGTCGCGCCGCCGAAAAAGACGACGGTCAGGTCGAGCGAAATGGCGCCGAGCACGATCTTGTTGTCGCGCACATAGCGAAGCCCTTCGAGCATCATGGCGACGCCGTTCGCGCCCTCGACAGGCTGCTGTTTCGGGGTGTCCGCGACCGCGATCACGATGATCGAGGCGGCGATCATCAAGGTTGAAACGCCATAAACGACTTCGCCGCCGAAAGCGTAGAGAAGTCCGCCGATCGCAGGCCCAGCGACCGACGAGACCTGATAGCCGAGCGAATTCCAGGCGATGGCGCTTGCGAGGTCCGAGCGCGGCACGAGCGTCGGGTAGAGCGCATTCGAAGCCGCCGGCGCGAAGGCGTTGACCGCGCCGAGGATCACCGACATCGCAAAGACGGTCGGCAATGCGACTTCGGTCGGCATGAAGACCGACCACACAAGCACAAGGCTTGCGACCACCCGGCCTGCATTGCTGACGATGAGGATCATCTTGCGGTCGAAGCGGTCCGCAGCCTGACCGCCGACCAGGGAGAGAAGGAGCACGGGAAGAAACTGTGCGAGCCCGACAAGCCCGAGAATGAAGGCCGCATGCTCGACGCTGCGCGTTTCGCGCGCGAGGTCATAGACCTGCCAGCCGATCGCTACGGCCTGCATCTGGCGCGAGGCCGACAGCAGCTGCCGCATCACCCAGTAATGCGCGTAGGCGCGGTGACGAAAAACGCGAAGGGACGGAATTAGGGACATGGCGGGGACCGGGCCGGCCTATAGGGGAAGTCGGCCCGAGGGGCCATGGGCGGCCCGGCGCGCGGGGCGGTCGCCCCGCCGCAGGACCGCTTGCGCCGGCAGGCGGCCGGGCCCACCAAAGAGGGGCCGATCCGGGTTGCGTCGCATAGGGGCCCGGAGCCGGCCAAAACGATCAAACAGACAGCCAGCAGGAGAAACCGATGCGCGCCTTGTCCCTCTCAAGTTTCATCTTCGCCTTCGCAGCCCTCGCCGCGGCGGCCCTCATTTCGACGGCGGCCGTCGCGGGCGAAAACAAGGGCCGCGATATCGTCATCGACATCGGCGAGGACGGCGAGCTTCTTGAACAACTCATCGAGATGGACGCTGACGACATCGCGGACATGCGCGCGGAGTTCGCGGAAGCGCGCGCCGACATCAAGGAAGCGATCGCCGATGTCGCCGATGCGCGCAGCGAGGTCAAAGGCGTGCCCGGGGGCGGCGTCATCCTGAAGATCGCCTTCGCCACGGCGCGATCCAGCGTCTCCGTCGCCGTCGATGAAGCGTTGGATGAGGCGCGCCGCGAAATCGATCGCGCCGCCCGCGACCTTAAGGCGATGGATGTGAGCGCCGAGGAACGCGCCGAGACCGAAGGCGCCATTCTCACCCTGCGCGAGGAACTCGATCTCCTCGAAATCGCTCTCGAAGAGTTGATGGACGCGCTGAGGGCGTAGGGTCGGAGCGCGCGGCGCAGCTTGCGAAGGCGTCATGCGCCGCGCCTCACATTCGACACAGTCCGGCCTTTCTCATTAAATCGGCTTGGGGCTTCTGAACGCTGGTGATCAGCCGGCTAAGGGAGTTACGCGCCATGTCGCTTGCTTCAAGTCTTCTCACCGGGCTCTATTTCGCGCCGCCATCGAAACCGGCGGCGCTTTATTATGGTCGCGTCGGCAGGTTCGGCGGTCTTCGTTGCTTTACGCAAGGCTTCGGGTCGGCGATCTTCGCTTATCAAGGCGCGACGACGGCCGCGTCCCCGGGGTCCGCGCCGATGGCGGCCGATTTTGCGTCGCCTGACGCCTTGACGCAGGCGCTGCTTGACGGACGCCTGACAGGCCCTGCGGAGATGATCGGGGCCCTTGTGCTGTTTCTGACCGCGCATCATGGGACGCCGCGGCTGATGGGCCTGCTCGCCGGCATGACAGCGGTATGGCTGCACATGCAGGGTGTGACGCTGCAAGACGCCTTGGTCTTCGCCGAAACAGGACTGCGACACGCCGCCGGCATACTTCAGGCGGCGCATCAGGCGACGGCGCCCTAGCGCCGGCGCGTCACCCTTTGCCGGGCGCCGAAAAGAGCAGCGCGATCCACCCGAGGATCGTCACGCCGCCCCCGATCGGGATGGCGACGATGACCGGCGGCCGATCGCCGGTAAAGACGATATGGCTCAGCATCGCCATTGAAATCACAGGCCCTATCGCCATCAGCAGCGCGGCAAGCCGCGCCCGCGTCGCGGACGCAACAATCATCAGCGCAAGGCCCTGCATCGCCTGCCAGGCGGCGCCGATTTTCATGAGCTCAAGCTCAGGCGGCGCCAGCGCGTCGCGCAAGGGATGCAGCGTCAGGAACAGCAGGGCCGACCCCGCAAGGGCGTGCAGGACGCCCGCGATCCATGCAAATCGCATTGCAAATGCTCCCGGTCCCCGCGCGATCTTGAAACCTTAGCAGACTGCTTCCCGTGATTGCCATCAGGGGCCCAAACGCCCAAATTCCGGTGGCGAAAGAGGGGCGCCCCATGGCCAGATTGCTGACGATCTTGCTGATCACCGCCGCTGCCGTCCTTGTCGCCGGCTTTGTCGCTCTCAGAACGCCAGCGGTTCAGGATCGCCTGTTCGACGCCGCCCTTGAAAAGGCGATGACCGGGCCCGGCGCTCGCATCTTCGAAGGGGATGGGCTGAAAGTGTTCTTCTGCGGCACCGGCTCACCGCTGCCGTCCGCAAGGCGGGCGCAGAACTGCACGGCCGTGATCGCCGGCGACCGCTTCTTCATCATCGACGCCGGTTCGGGAAGCTTCGAGACCGTGCAGGCCGCGAGCATCTCCGCAAGCCGGCTCGCCGGCGTCTTCCTCACGCATTTCCATTCCGATCACATCGGCGATCTCAGCGAAATCAATCTCGGCTCGTGGGTCACGGCGCGTCCTGCGCCGCTTCCTGTCTACGGACCCGAAGGCGTCGAGCGTGTTGTCGCTGGTGAGAACGAGGCCTTCGCCCTCGATGCGGGTTATCGTATCGCCCATCACGGCAAGGGCGTCGCCCCGCTGCGCAGCAAGGGCATGGTCGCACGCCCCTTCGACGGCTCAGCGCCGGCCGTCGTGCTTGAGGAGGGTGGGCTCAAAGTGACGGCCTTTCCCGTCAAGCATGATCCCGTCGATCCGGCGGTCGGCTATCGCTTCGACTATCAGGGCCGCAGCGTCGTGATTTCAGGCGACACGGCTTATTCCGAAAACCTGATCGCTGCGGCGAACGGGGCCGATGTCCTCATTCACGAAGCGCAGGCGAACCATATGGTGGCGAAGATGGAGCGCGCCGCCGCCGCCGCCGGCAACGCAACGCTCGCGAAGATATTTTCCGACATTCCCGATTATCACACGACGCCGGAAGAAGCCGCGCGCGCGGCGAACGAAGCCGGCGCAAAATGGCTGGTGCTCTCGCATCTGACGCCCGCGCCCGACAATGCGATCGCCAGGCGCATCTTCATGCGCGGCGTCGGAAAGGTGCGGCCCTCCGGCGTGAAGCTCGCGGAGGACCGGATGCTGATAACGCTGCCTGAAGCAGGCGGCGCCGAGTTCGGTTCACTATGATCGCGGCGGTTACCCCAAAAACTGTCCTTGTCACCGGCGCCTCCAGCGGGATCGGGTATGCGACCTCGATGTTGCTCGCCGGAAAGGGTTTCCGCGTCTTCGCGGGCGCCCGCCGCACCAACAAACTGCGCGATCTTGCCTCGTGCGCCGAGGGACGCATCACGCCTGTCGAACTGGACGTGACGAGCGCCGACTCGATCGCTGCGGCGATGCGGGTCGTTGGAGAGAGCGGCGCGCGACTTTACGGTCTCGTCAACAACGCTGGCATCTCCGTCACCGGTCCGATCGAGGAAACGCCGATCGAGGAATGGCGCCGGCAGTTCGAAACCAATGTCTTCGGCGTCGTCGCGATGACGCAGGCCGTATTGCCCGGGATGCGCGCCGCGGGCGCAGGGCGCATCGTCAATGTCGGCTCGGTCGCCGGCCGCATCGTCGCGCCGTTCATGGGCGCTTACGGCGCTTCAAAGCATGCGCTCGAAGGATTGACGGATGCGCTGCGCCGCGAGGTGAAACCCTTCGGATTGAAGGTGAGCCTCATCCGGCCGGGCTTCATCAACACGCCGTTCGGCGAGCAGGAACAGGAAGGCTTCGCCCGCGCGGCGCAGGGCGGCGGGCCCTATGCGATGACGGCGGCGGCCTTCAAGGCCTGGCACGCCAAGGGGCACCCTTCCGGCGCGGCGCCTGAGGAAGTCGCTGCGGCGATCCTCCACGCGCTCGTCGCCCCGCGGCCGCATACGCGCTACACGGTTCCCGCGCGCTATCTCGGCACGCTCCTTCTCAGAAACACGATGCCGTCGGCGGTGACGGACGCCGTGTTCGAACGCGTCACCGGCCTTGATCGACTGTAAGGGAGTCATTCATGTCAAAACACACCGATCCGACCCGCGAGCAGTTTGCAGCCTTCATGAAACTCCCCGACGAGGGGCGGATCTGGATGCTCAATCTCATCCGCCTGCGGAAGAACGCAAAATATCAGGACGGCCACGAGGCGACGGGCGAAGAAGCTTATCGCCAATATGCGGTTACGAGCGAACAATATTTCAAAGGCGTCGGCGGCAAGATCATTTGGTCGGGATCGCCCAAGGCGGTCTTGATAGGGCCGGACGACGAGCATTGGGACCTCGCCTTCGTCGCCGAATATCCAAGCGCGGCTGCGTTCGGCGACATGGTGAAGAATCCCGGCTATCAGGCGATCGTCCATCACCGGACCGCGGCCGTGAAGGACTCGCGCCTGATCCGCATCGCGCCGGGCGCAGCGGGCAAGATTTTCGGCTGACGCTTGCAGACGCCGACGCATGTTCTTATCGCCGCGGCGACGTTCGCGCGGCCGGGGATGGCGCGCATCAACGCGGCGGCGCTCGCCGGCGGCTTTCTGCCCGATGCGTTCCTGTTCGCCGTCTGGGGCGTCTCGAGGCTCGCGGGCGTTCCGGAGAGCGATCTATGGACGCGCGTCTACTGGTCCGACGGCGTGCAGTTCGGTCAAGCGATTTCGAACTCTTTTCCGCTTTTCGCGCTCGTTCTTGCCGGCGCGCTGACGCTGGGTTCGCGCGCAGCCGCCGTGTTCGCCGGCGCCGCGCTCATCCATCTCGTCTGCGATTTCCTGCTGCACGCGAAAGACGCGCATCAGCATTTCTGGCCGTTCAGCGATTGGCGCTTCGAGAGTCCGATCTCCTATTGGGATCCGGCGCATTTCGGCGCCGTTGTCGCCGCGATCGAAGCGGCGCTGGCGTTGGCGCTGATCGCCGCGCTTTTTCGCCGTTTTCAGCGACGCTGGATCAGGACCGCGCTCCTCGTATCCGGCCTCATTTATTTCGCCGCGCCCGCCTATTTTATCGTCGCCTTCGGCGGTTAGCGGCCGGCCGAGAGGTTGAGCTTGTCGAACAATTGCGCCTGGCGCGCGGTGTCGACAAGGCGATAGGTGAGCGGCTGCCCGCGGACGACGAAATCGGCGCCGACCCAGCGCTCGCCCTGATACCAGAGATTAAGGTCGACCGTTCCGGTCAGCTTGTGCTGCTCGGCCGGCGCGCCGGTCGGGGAGGGGGTTTCCCCGAGATTTTCAATCTGCACGTCGATGAGCCGCCCGTTCTGGGTGTCCAGCAACGTCTTGGTGCTGACGATCGCCTTGTTCCAGTAGCTCGACGGGATGGCGTCGCCCGGGCCCTCGCCCTTGTAGCGCGTGCCGTCGATCAGCAGAACATCGCCTTCGCGCCGGGCGGTCAGGCTCTCTGCCTTCCCGTTATTGTCGGTGCGGCTTTCGACGGACTGAAGCACCCCGTCGCGCCAGGTTTCGGTCGATACATGCTCATAGCGAAAGACCGGGATCGGCCCGAACTTCACCTGCATCTCGATACGGGTGTCGACGCGCACGCCGCCGTCGCCGGTGTCTTCGACCTTGACCGCATGAAACCCGATGCGGTCGCCCTTGCGGATGATGTCGAACGCGGCGTCGAGGCTGGCGGCGGCCGCGATTGACGGGGCAAGCGCGAGGGCGGCGAGGAGGAAAAGGAGTTTTCTCATAATGGCGATACGGTCCCCGAAAGCGGCCGGATTATTTCCGGGCCTTGCCCTTCCTTAGGAGTGGTTAAGGGCGGATTTTCGGCGCAGCGACACTTGTTCGCCAAGGCCCGTTCCGGCTAGCTAGCGCCAGCCCGGTTCGTCTCGGGAGGGCTCGCCGGGTCCGCCGCAAAGCCAAGGAATTTCAATGCCGACTGCGATCCTGATGCCTGCCCTCTCGCCGACCATGGAGGAGGGGACGCTTTCCAAATGGAAGGTCAAGGAAGGGGACAAGATTTCCTCCGGCGACGTCATCGCCGAGATCGAGACCGACAAGGCGACCATGGAGGTCGAGGCGGTCGATGAGGGCGTGCTTGGCAAGATCCTCATTCCCGCCGGCACCGAGAATGTGAAGGTCAACACCGAGATCGCCATTCTGGTGAATGAAGGCGAGAGCGCCGGCGCCCAGAAGCAGACCAAGAAAAACGGCGCCGCTGGCGCGCCGAAGGCTGCGGAAGCGAAGACGACGGCAGCGGCGCCTGCGCATTCGCCTGTCGTCACGACCGCCGCCGATCCCGACCTACCCGCCGGTGTCGAGATGGTTCCGACCACGATCCGCGATGCGCTGCGCGATGCGATGGCGGAGGAGATGCGCCGCGACCCTGACGTCTTCCTGATGGGTGAGGAGGTCGCGCAATATCAGGGCGCCTACAAGGTCAGCCGCGGCCTCCTCGAAGAATTCGGGCCCGAACGGGTGATCGATACGCCGATCACCGAATATGGCTTCGCCGGCCTCGGCGTCGGCGCCGCGTTCGCCGGGCTGAAGCCCATCGTCGAATTCATGACGTGGAACTTCGCCATGCAGGCGATCGACCACATCATCAATTCGGCGGCGAAGACGCGCTACATGTCCGGCGGCCAGATGGCCTCGCCGATCGTTTTCCGCGGACCCAATGCGGCGGCCTCCCGCGTCGCCGCGCAGCACAGTCAGGACTTCGCAAGCTGGTACTCCAATATCCCGGGCCTCATCGTCATCGCGCCCTATTCGGCGGCGGACGCGAAGGGACTTCTGAAGGCGGCGATCCGTGATCCGAATCCGGTCGTGTTCCTGGAGCATGAGCTGCTCTATGGCGATACGATGGACGTGCCGAAGGTCGATGACTGGGTCCTCCCGATCGGCAAAGCGAAGGTCGCGCGCGCGGGAACCGACGTGACCATTGTCTCCTATTCGCGCGGCGTGAAGTTCGCGCTGGAAGCGGCAGGCAAGCTCGAAGCCGAAGGCGTTTCGGCGGAGGTGATCGACCTGCGCACGCTGCGCCCGATGGACACGGCGACGGTGATCGAGTCCGTGAAGAAGACGAACCGCATGGTCACGGTCGAAGAAGGCTGGGCGCCCTGCGGCGTCGGCGCAGAACTCGGCTGGCAGGTGACGCAGCACGCCTTCGATTATCTCGACGCGCCCCCCGCGCGCGTGACGCAGGAAGACGTGCCGCTCCCCTATGCGGCGAACCTCGAAGCCCTGAGCCTTCCGAACGCGGAGAAGATCATCCGTGCGGTGAAGGCGGTGATGTATCGGGAGTGATGTTTCACAATGTTGAAGTTAACCGCGCTTGCGCCGATCACGATAATTGTGTTGCTGGGTTCGCTGCCGGTCGGCGCGATGCCCAGAATTTTTTATCCCGAGAATCCGCAAGAGATTGAAGCAAGCCTCGACGACTTCGGAAAGCGGCGAATGTGTTTGACATTCGATGAGATAGACGCCGTCATCCCCCTCAGGTCGAACAAAGCGATATTTGTCACGAAGGGTGGGAGCAGCTACCTCAATAACTTCATCAGCGGATGCAAGCATCTGCTCGATCCGAAGGGTACTCTGCAGTTCCAGCTGGAATCGGCGCGTTTCTGCAGAAATGGCCGCCTCAACGTCTTCGCTCCCGCCGCATCTGCGCCAAGCGGTTCCTGCGCCGTAGGTGATTTCAGATTGATTATAGAGGCCCCGCAGCCGCCGCCGGAAACGGACAGGCCGGATTCGGACGGCGGACAAATCGAGGATTAGCCCTGATGCCAACCCCCATCCTCATGCCCGCTCTCTCTCCCACCATGGAGGAGGGCACGCTGGCCAAGTGGAAAGTGAAGGAGGGGGACAAGGTCTCCTCCGGCGACGTCATCGCAGAGATTGAAACCGACAAGGCCACGATGGAGGTCGAGGCGGTCGATGAAGGGGTCGTCGGCAAGATCGTCGTTCCGGCGGGTACGGAGAATGTGAAGGTCAACGCAACGATTGCGATCCTTCTCGGCGACGGCGAGAGCGCCGGCGATGTCGCGAAGGCGAACGGCTCTTCCGCTCCCCCGCCTGCGGGGGAGCTGTCCGCGAAGCGG
>CAZOEB010000046.1:0-21598 GCA_964578685.1 uncultured Caulobacterales bacterium | reverse complement strand
GGACATGGCCTGCCTCTCTTTCGCCGAGAAAATGCTGAAGGGCGAGCCGATCGAGATCTTCAACGAGGGCCGCATGGCCCGCGACTTCACGTTCATCGACGACGTCGTCGACGGCGTCCTCGCCGCCGGGGCCTCCCCGCCGGGCGAAGCGGACGCTTTCCATCGCCTCTTTAATCTCGGCAATGACCGCCCGGAACCCCTGATGACGCTCGTCTCGCTGCTTGAAAAGGAGCTCGGCGTCGAGGCGAGAAAAACCCTAAAGGGCATGCAGAAGGGCGACGTCGAGCGCACCTGGGCCGATATCTCAAAGGCGAGAGCGATCCTCGGCTACAACCCGAAAGTCACCCTCGCAGAGGGGATCGCCCGCACCGTCGCCTGGCGGCGCGGCCTTCATGCGCCGCTTTACTAGGCGTCTTTACCGCCTGGGGAAAAAATTCGTTAACGCGCGGTCAACGACGATCGGCTAGTTTCGCGGACTTATGGGCCTCACCCTGCTCATCATCGCCGTCTGCATCATTTTCGGGCTCGCGGCCTGGTTTGCGGCGCATGAGCCGATTCCGGTCGGCGCGATCAAGGCGGCCATCAAGGAAGCCGAGCCCAAGCGCTTCTCGCCGAAGCGGACGCTGTTCGTCATCGGCCCGGCGGCGAATGCGCACGCTTGCCGCATCCAGCGCCGCCTGCTCAAACCCGCAATCGCGACGCTGATCGGCGCCGACATCTCGGTCATCGAAGTCTACGGCCAGAACCGCCCGCGCAAGAACGGCGAGCCGATGCCGTGGCTCGATGCGTCGCTCCTGCGTCACGCGATGGACGCGGAAGAAGGCTTCTTCGTCATTTATGTCGACGACGACGGCAAAACGGTGTTTCGCCGCGAGGCGCCGATGCTTGCCGGCGAGATCGTCGCCCGGGCCGGCCTTGACGCCGGTCCGCTTGAAGAGGCCGGGAGCAAGAAGAAGTCGCTGGTGCTGAAAAAGCTGCGGGCGGCGTGAGGCGGTGAATGGTCAATCGTGAATGGTGAATGGATGTCTGGCCCCCGAGCCGATCGCCCATTCGCCATTCACTATTCACCATTCACCCTCTTCACCATTCGCCGATCTCCGCCAACGCCTCGATCGCCGACCGGTGCAGAGCGGGGCTTGCTGCGGCGATCACCCGGCCGCGATCGTCCGTTCCCGGAGGACCGCCGCGCCAGTTGGTGATGACGCCGCCCGCGCCTTCGACGACGGGAATGAGCGCCGCGTAATCATGGTGGCTGAGGCTCGCCTCCATGACGAGGTCGACCTCGCCGAGCGCCAATAATCCGTAGGCGTAGGCGTCTAGACTGAAGCGCGCGACGCGGGACTTCGCGGCGACGGCGTTGAAGGCGTCCGCTTCATCGCGCGTGAAATAGCCCTCCTTGCGCGGATCGGTGGTGACGATGCGGGCGCGAGTAAGGGCGTCAAGCCCGCTGGTCCGGCAGGCGCGGCGCGCGCCGCCGCGCACATAGGCGGACGCGGAGCCGCGCCGGCCGATCCAGCGTTCGTCCGTAAAAGGCTGATCGATGACGCCGAGCGCCGGCGCGCCGTTCTGTTCGGCGGCGATCAGCGTCGCCCAGCTGGCGACGCCGCAGATAAAGGCGCGCGTGCCGTCGACGGGATCGAGAACCCAGCGCCATTCGGCGCCTTCATTCTCCTTGCCGAATTCCTCGCCGATGACGCCGTGCTTTGGAAACATCGCTCCGATCAGGCGGCGCAAAACGCGCTCGGCTTCACGGTCGGCGTCCGTCACGGGATCGAAGAGGGCGCCCGCCTTGTTGCGCACCGGCGCCTGCGCGCGAAAGCGCGGCAGCGTCTCTTGGCGCGCCGCATCGGCGAGGCGTTCGGCGAACGCCGTCAACTCATCAAGAAAGGGATCGTCCATCGGCCGGAACGATGGTCCGGCCGGGCGCTGAATTCAAGCGCCGTTCAACCTTCGCCCGACATCGCCTTGGCGAGATCGAGAAGGCGCTGCCGCGGAACGTCGTTCAGCGTGTAAAAGGCGCGCACGAGCGCGATCGTCTGATCGCTGGCGAAGGGGTCCTCAGGCGGCAGCCCGCCATGATCGCCGTTGCGCGCAACAGCGTGTTCGTCCGCAAGGCGGGCTTCAATTCCCTCGAAGAAATACGCGACCGGCACCTTGAGCGCGATCGAAAGCTCCCACAGGCGCGAGGCCGAAATGCGATTGGCGCCGCTTTCATATTTCTGGACCTGCTGAAAGCGGATGTTCACCGCTTCAGCGAGCGCATGCATCGTCATGCCCAGAAGGCGACGCCGCTGGCGCACGCGATTGCCGACGTGAATGTCGATCGGATGACTCAACCCACGCACTCCCTCTTGACTCGGGAGGGAGAGAGGCAAGCCCCGTGCCGGGCCGCAGGAGACCAGGGCGCGTCCCAAACCGGGACGACCATTCACGGCGTCAGTCGATCATCTTCGCTGATTTCAGCCAGAACTCCTCATCGAAACCCGGCATTTCAAGGTTCGCGATGAACTGCCGCGACGCGGCTTCCCACGAGAAGCGCTCGGCCCATTTGCGGCACGCGGCGGGATCGCGGCGCTGATAGGCGTCGAGGCAGGCCTGACGCAGGTCTTCGTTCATGGCCCCGCATCCCGCCGGCGCGCCGTCGAGAATTTCCAGCGGGCCGCGCACCGGATAGGCCGCGACCGGCACGCCGCAGGCGAGCGCCTCGACATTGACGAGGCCGAAGGTGTCGGTGCGCGACGGGAATACGAAAACATCGGCGCCCTGATAATATTTCGTCAGTTCGTCGCCGAATTTCGGGCCCACGAAGACGGCGTCCTTGAACCGCTCCTCAAGCTCGGCGCGCTGCGGACCGTCGCCGACGATAAGCTTCGTGCCCGGAAGATCGCATTTCAGGAAGTCCTCGATCGATTTCTCAACCGCCAGCCGGCCGACATAGAGAAATATCGGGCGCGGATATCGGTCGAGAAAACTGCGGTCGCCCGGCGTGAACTGTTTCAGGTCTACGCCGCGCGCCCACAATTTCATGCCGGTGAAGCCGCGTTCCTTCAGCTCGTCCATCAGGCCCGGCGTCGCGACCATCATCGCCTCGCCGTCCTTGTGGAAGTCCTTCAGCACCGCATAGCCCCACGAGATCGGCACCGCCCAGCGCTCATTGGCGTATTCGGGGAACCGGGTGTGAAAACTCGTCGTGAAGGGATAGTCCCGCCGCTTGCAGAAGCGGCGCACCGCCCGCCCGATCGGCCCTTCGGTGGCGATATGAACGGCGTCCGGTTTGAAGTCATTGATGATCTTGGCGACGCGCCGGTTCGGCAGGATCGACAGCCGGATCTCCGGATAAGAGGGCAGCGGAACCGACTTGAATTCGTTCGGCGTGATGTAGCGGACCTGATTGCCGAGCCCGGTCAGAATGTCGCCCAGCGTTTCGAGCGTCCGGACGACGCCGTTGAGCTGCGGTTTCCAGGCGTCGGTGGCGATGATGATTTTCAGCCCTGAGGTGGTGTTGGGCATGGCGAAGCGCTGCTTGGGCTTCGTCAGCCGCCCGACGCCGGAGCTGATCCGCTTCAGCGTCCCTTTGCGCGGCGCCGGTGCAGCATCGCCGCCGCTCGGATCCGGAACATCCATGGATTTCAAGGCGTTGCTCCTTCCGGGGCGTCGCCCCCTGACAGACCCTCGCTTAGCGGCGCCGGCCCCTCCCGGCAATCAGCGCCGCTTGCGCTTTAATTTCATATTGCGATGCGGAATTTCTTGTTGCGCCGCAGCAGATTCCGTGTCACCTTTTCTCTCGCAACGCTTTGCGGCGTTGCTGCCCTTTTTGGGCGTTTCCTCCCAAAACTTCGGGCCGCGGGCATCCCCTGCGGCCCTTTTTTGTTCGCAAACGCAACATTATTGCGCAGCAATCGCTGCGCTATTCCGCCGCCCGGGCCGGCCGCAGGGCGGCGGGCGAAAACCGCGCGAGTTCGCCCATCAGCACCTTCAGATTGTCTTTCAGCCGTTCAAAGCCCTCTGTGCGGGCGATCCGGCGTTCGTCGAGATAGAGCGCCCGGTTGATCTCGATCTGGAGCACATGGACCCCTTCGAGCGGCCGGCCATAGGCGGCGGCGACATGGCCGCCGGCGTAGGGCGCATTGCGCGACACCTGATACCCGAGCCCGGCGAGCGTCGCTTCGGCCGCCGCGGTGATCGCCCCGCTGCAGGACGCCCCGAAACGGTCGCCAAGAACGATATCAAGCGGGCGCTCATTCTCGCGGAAGGGCAACGCGCCCGACGACGGCATCGAGTGGCAGTCGATGAGCACGGCGCAGCCGAAACGCGCAAGCGACTGATCGATCAGCCCGCTGAGCTCGCGGTGATAGGTGTCGTAGCAATCGCTGAGGCGCCGGCGCGCTTCGAAGAATTTGAGCTTGCGGTCGTAGATGTCCTGCCCGTCGGCGACGATGCGGGGAATGACGCCGAGCCCCGCGCGCACCCGTGTTGATCGCATGTCCGCCGTCGACGGCAGGGGATCGGCGAACATCCGCTGGTCAAGCTCGTCGCGCGCGCGGTTGACGTCGACCCAGGCGCGCGGAAACAGCGCGCGGAGCAACGGCGCCCCGAACTGCGGCGCCGAAGCGAAGAGGAGATCGACATAGCTGTCTTCGGACTGGCGCAACGCATGGCGGTCGAGCCGGCTCATCCGCAGCAGTTCCGGCGGATAGCGGCGCCCGGAATGGGGCGAGGCGAAGATAAACGGCGAGGTGCGCGCGGCCGGCCGCAGGACGTCGACCGCCGGCTCACCCTTGCTCTCTCCCTGCCGTCCGGCGTCCATTCTGGAACCCTCGCTGCGATCCTGTTAACGCCTTCAAGCGTAATCCGAACGGCAGGGCTTCGTTAAGCCCTTTCGCCGGATCAGCGGCAAGGCCTTTGCTTCATGGTTGCAGGAAAACCTTTTCCCGTCTTTTCCGGGGACGCGGATTTGGCTAGGCGTTTTGACCCTTGAAGGGCGATTGGTGATGGCGGCGATCCTGCTGGCGGAAGACGATGAATCGATGCGGCGCTTTCTGAAGAAAGCGCTGGAGAAGGCCGGCCATTCGGTCATCGACGCCAGCCAGGGCGACGAGGCTCTGACCGAACTGCAACTTCGGGAGTTCGACCTGCTCCTCACCGACATCGTCATGCCGGTCATGGACGGGATCGAGCTTGCGCGCCGAGCGGCCCAGATCGATCCCGAAATGAAGATCATGTTCATCACCGGCTTCGCGGCGGTCGCCCTCAATCCCGCGAACCGCGCGCCGGAAGAGGCGAAAGTCCTTTCAAAGCCCTTCCACCTCAAGGACCTCGTTCAGGAAGTTGAACGGATGGTTGCGGCCTAGGCCGTCCTATCTTGCGCGGGCGGTTTTTTGCGGTTAGAGCCCGCACCCTTCGGGGCGCATAGCTCAGTGGTAGAGCGCCACCTTGACACGGTGGAGGCCCGTAGTTCGATCCTACGTGCGCCCACCATTCTGCAACCTTAACTAGCGAAGCGACAGGCGCTGCACGTGCGCCCGGTTACATAGCGAATTAACTTAAATTCGTTATCCCGAAATCATGTCGTCGGCAGCAGTTAAGCCATCCAGTCCTGAGCACCCGGACCGGGCCCCGCCCGTCGGCGGGCCTGAGATCGCTTACGCCACCGAATTCGACCGTCGTACGGCGACATTTCGCAACAGGGACCTTGAGCGGAGCTATCGCGAACACCTCGCGACATACGGCTTTGGCCACGAATTCAGGCTGCAGCTGATCGCCATCGGCGTTTTCCTGTCATACGGGCTTCTAGATTTTCTTGTCGTCGGCGATCTGCGGCATGATTTTCTCAGCTTGCGATTTCTGATTGTCGCGCCGATCGTTGGCTTCTTCGTCTTCGTAACGTCGATGCCGAAGATGCGTCGATATGTCGAGTACTCAACGACATTCGGCTTCGGCGCTTTCGCCGCGGCGATCATTTACATGATTTATCGGATGCCGCCTGACGGCGCGCCGCCTTACATCATCGGCCTGCTCGTCGTGATGATCTTCACTTCCTGTCTCATGCGCATCAGCTTCGTGATCGCAGCATGCACCTACTTCACGATAGGGACGGCTTACTGCCTCACGCTCGTATTGCGCGAGGGCGTGTCTGCTGAGGAGATGATTTCAGGCCTCTTCTTCATGATCAGCGTCGCCGGCGTTGCGACGATCATGATTTACGCTGAGGAGATTCGCTCGCGGCAAATCTGGTTCAGAAACGAACAGCGACGCGCGGACGCAGCGCGCATCAAGCAGCTTCTGATTGACGCGACGGCGGCGGACCAATCGAAGCTGAATTTCCTTTCCGTGCTGACGCACGAGCTGCGGACGCCGTTGCATCAGATCATCGGTTTCGGCGAAGTCCTGAAGAGCGACGCCGTCGGCGTCGACTCACGCATGTCGGCAGTCGACAACATCATAGATCCGGCAAAAGATCTTCTGAAAAAACTCGGGCAGATGCTGCGATATGCGGACGCCACCGCCGGAAGGCTGACCTTCCAATTCGATGATATCTCTATCCGCGAAGTCGTGGAGACCGTCAAAGACCAGCTGTCCGAACACGCCGCAAGAAAGGGCGTGAGCATCGACATTTCGGAAGTGCGGGACCATATCCTGCATGTCGACCAGCACCATGCCATGTACGCGTTGACCTGCCTTGTCGAGAACGCATTGACCGCCAGCCCCCCCGGTTCGGTCATCTCAATTTCGGGCCGCAACCAAAGCGAAGGGCTCTACCGACTTGAAATCTCCGATACGGGCTGCGGCATGACCGACGAACAGATAGCCACCGCATTTTCCGCGTTTGAACAAAATCAGTCGGCGCTTTCGCGCTCCAATCAGGGGCTTGGGTTGGGTCTGACGATCGCAAATCGGCTGCTTACCGAACAGCGCGCCGATCTTCGCCTCGAATCGAGGCCTGGCGTCGGAACGCGGGCGACAGTTGATTTTCGCTTTGAGCGCGCGCCTCAGATCGGCGCGCGAGAACCGGAAGCGGTCAGTCGAATCGCTTGACGTCGCTGACGAGCCCCAGCCGCTGAAGCGTCAGAATGACAAGCCCCCCGAAGTCAAGCTTCAGCGGCCGGTTGATCGCCGCTGTCGGACGTGCGTGATGATAGCTGTGAAGACCCTCGCCGAGCATCAGCAAGGCGAGCACGGCGCTGTCCCGCGATTGATCCTTCGATCCCGGTTGCTTGCTCCCAAACATATGACCGAAGGAATTCACCGACCACGTCAGCTGATGCAGCAGCGCGACTCGCGCGCAACCCGCCCACAGGAAACACAGTAGCGCTTCTTCGCCGCCGCCGACCCAGAATCCCGCCGCCGCCGGCGCCGCGAGTCCGCTAAGCGCGACCGGCCAATAGAAGCGATTCAAAAATCCGGCGATCGGACTCGACAGGATATCGCGGGCATATCTTGTTTCTGATGATCGCTTTCCCGTGAGCATCCACAAAAAATGCGCATGAGCCCAGCCCCGATAGCGGTTTTCAATCGGCGCATCGTCATCCCAATATGGCGAATGCGGGTCAAATTGTGAGTCACTGAAGCGGTGATGACGCCGATGATCCGCAACCCAGCGCGCAATCGGCCCTTGCATGGCCCAAGTGCCGAGCACCCCCAACATCGCAACGATCGCCGGGTGGGCTTCGAAAGCGCGATGGGTGAAATAGCGATGTAGGCCGACACCGGCGCCGAGAGAGTTTATCAGGAAGAAAATTGCGAACACGCCCCATGTCGCGGCGGTCGGGGCCAAGAAGGGCGTGAGAGCGATCGCTGAAATCGCACCGATGAGAGGAATGCCGATCGACAGCGCATTCAGGCGGCGGTTCGCCCTGCTGAGGCGAATATCCGGCTCAATCCCTGCCGATACGAGCAAATCTTCCGGCGAAGAAGCGCGTTTCCGGAAAGGGTTCTGCGGCCGCTCGTCGGGCGCATCGAAGGGCGCAGGAGACGCCTGCGCCGGTTCGATCGCTTCAGCGTCCTTGCTTTTCAACGATCGCATAGGCGACGGCGTCTCGCTGGTCGGTGAATGACTTGATCCCTGCGACTTCTCCCGCCGGCAGGGAGCTGAACAGCTCGTGCAATTCCTTCGGCGTCCTGTAGATCAGCCGCCAGTCCATGAACGTCTCCATATAGCCGACGTCCTCGACCGAGGGCGTGAAATTCGCCACGAGCAGGCGTCCGCCCGGCTTCAGGAAGCCGAACAGGTGCTCGATGAGCCGCATGGCGATCGGCGGAGCGAGATAGTCGAACAGACCGGCGGAATAGATGAAGTCGAGATCGGCGAATATCGTCTTCGTGCGGATGATCGACTTGACGGAGCCTTCAACGGTCCTGATCCGGCCTTTCGATCCGTAGCAGCGCTGGACCTCCGCCAGCGACTCCGTATCCTGATCAAGCACGTGGAAGGCGACGATTTTATCAGTCGTCGCCGGAGACAACAATTCGAATTCGCGCAGATGCCCGCAAGCGACCGAGAGGATTGAGAGGCCGCCCGCCGCTTCCGCAGCGAGCTTTGCGAGCTCAGAGGCGATGATCTGGCGGCGCTGCCGGACGGCGCGGCAGGCGGTTGAATGGGCGACGTAGAAATGGACCTGGCCGGCGATTGTCGCCGGGTGCGGCGTCTCCAGCTTGTCGCCGACCCCATAAATGAGATCGAGAAGCGGCGCGTCGCCGGGGTAGCCCCGAGGTTTTTCGAAGGACCGGCGCGTCACCGGGCATCCCAGCGCAAGCTCGGCGATCGGATGGCGCATCACGATTTCCGCCGCAATCGTCAGCCAGCGCTCCCGCGAAACGCTGGACCGGAGCCCGCGCAGGTAATCACGCAGGTCGCGCATGCCGTCGATGACGTCGTCAGACAGGAAGCGCGACAGCAAGGCGTCAAGCGCGCTGGTGATCGCAGGCTCGCCGAGGCCGGTATCAACGCCGAATCGTAGTTGATCTTCACGAGGGAGAGTCGACGCCAACTGGTTCATCACGAACGCACCCGCTCCGCTTGGCGCAAAGGTTGTTGTTCGCAACATCTCCCCAGGCTGCGAACCGCTCCAAATCAAAAAGCGCTGACCACGAACCATGCAAACGTCGCTGCGGCGTCTTTCGCCGACTGTGTTCGCATGGGGAATGGAACCCCGCCTTCGCTTTAGGCTATCCTTAAGAAATCGTTAATTTCAAGAAGATTCTTCAGGTTTCTTGATAACATGCAGAATCTGAAACCATTGCCTTTGAACGCTCCGGCGCATTCACTGTTAACGCCGTTGACGCTATTGATCAGCGCAGCGGCCGTCATTGTTCTCTGGAGATCTGCTTGTCCCTGATTTTACGCAAAGTCAGCCTCGCCCTGTGCGGCGGACTCGTCTCAGGCCCCGCCCTCGCCGGCGGGTTCAACCTTGAACATCAGAATGCAGGCGCGCTCGGCGCCGCCTTTGCGGGCGCTGAGGCCAAGGACGGCGACGCCGGCTATGCGGCGTACAATCCGGCTGCGCTCGGCGCGCTCGACGGAGCGGAAATTTCCTTTAACGCGACGGGCGTCTGGCCGCTGACGAATTATGAGGATGCGGAAGCGACGCTCCTCGGCGTCGCGCCGGTGGCGGGCGCGGCGGCGGGCGAGAGCGTCGTCGATTTCGCTGTCATCCCAAATCTCACGATCGCCGCGCCCTTGACCGAGCGGCTGATCGTCGGCGTCATCGCCAACGCCACATTCGGATTGTCGACGGACTATGCGGCGGATTCGATCGTGCGCTACCAGGCGCGGGAGAGCGAATTGACGGCGCTCGAAATCTCGCCGGTCGCCGCCTACGAACTGGCGGACGGCCTGACGATCGCCGGCGGGCTGCGGTTCCAGCATGTCGACGTCACCGTCACTCAGACGATCGACGCCGGCGGCATCGCCGCGGCGAGCATGATCCCGGGATTTGCGCCGGGTTCGAGCGATCTTGACGGCGCCTTTGAGGGGACGAACTGGGCGGTCGGCTACACGGTCGGCCTCAATGCGGACCTCTCCGACCGCTTTCAGGTCGGCCTCGTCTGGCGATCAAGGATCGAGCACGCCATCGCCGGCGATGCCGAATTCGGCCTCGCCGCCAGCCCCGCCGCGCAAGTCCTCAACGGCGCGGTCGGCCTTTTCGCGGCGGACGGTTTTTCGACCTCGATCGTGCTGCCGGCGTCTGCGGGCCTCGGCGCTCGCTTCAAGGCGAGCGAGAGGCTGACGCTCCTCGGGTCGGCAAAGCTCACCCGCTGGTCGAGCTTTGAAGGCGTCACGCTTGCTTTCAACGACGGCGTGACGCCGCCGGAGAACCTGACGCAGGACTGGCGCGACGCATGGGGTGTTTCCGTCGGCGGAGAATATGAAACGTCAGATGCGACCGTCTTTCGCGCGGGCTTCTACTACGATCAGTCGCCGGTGAACGGCGACTTTGCGAGCCCCCGCATCCCCGACGGCGACCGCTACTGGTTCGCGGCGGGCGTCAGCCATGATTTCGGCGAGAGGGTCAGCGCGGATCTCGGGCTCGCCTATGCGATCTTCGACGATCGCGCGATCGACATTTCGGGCGCGCTTCCCGAGGACCTTTTCCGCGGCGCCTTGAGCCTCAATTTTGAGACGCAGGCGATCGCGGTTTCAGGCCGCTTGCGCTGGCGCTTCTAAAGCTCACCAGGGCTCGCCGGATTTCCTAAGGTAGCGCCATCCGCCGCCGTCATTGACGGCCAGAAGATCGACGCCCTGATCGACATAAGTCACGCGGTCGGTTTTCGTCCGTGTGCCGATTTCCAGATAGACGGCGTCCGCCGCCGACCGGTTGACGAGCTGATGGCCGTTCCTCGCTCCGGCGGGAAAAGCGGCCGCCTCCCCTGCCTTGAGCGGCGTTTCGCCCGCATCCTCGACAAGCACGAGCGCGCCTTCGAGCACGAAAACGAATTCGTCTTCCGTTTCGTGCCAGTGGCGCAGCGCCGAGGCGGCGCCGGGTTTCAGCCTTGTCAGGTTGACGCCGAATTGGGTGATCCCGCCGGCGTCGCCGATGCGCTGCTTTGAGCGGCCTGCGACGATGTGCGCGTAGGGCGGCGGATAACCGGTTGTTGCAATGACGGGCGTCGAGGCGATGTCGATCTTGGGCATGGGCGCGCCCCTTTCGACAGCGACAGTTCGCCCGCGGCGCCGCGGCGTCAAGGCGCTTTTTCTGACAGGCGCGTTAGTCTAACGAAAGCGCCATGGCGATGATTGATCCCGTCGAGCTTGCGCGCGCGATGATCCGGCGGCCCTCCGTGACGCCGCGCGATGAGGGCGCGCTCGACGTCCTTGAGGCGGCGCTTGAAGGCCTCGGTTTTGTTTGCACAAGGATGGTCTTCGCCGAAGACGGCGGCGAGCCGGTCGACAATCTCCATGCGCGCTGGGGAACCGCCGGACCCGTATTCGCCTATGCCGGGCATACCGACGTGGTGCCGCCTGGACCGCTTCCCGACTGGACGCGGCCGCCCTTCGACGCCGCGATCGAGGATGGCGTTCTCTGGGGCCGCGGCGCCGCCGACATGAAAGGCGGCATCGCCGCCTTCGTCGCCGGCGCCGAACGCGCCATCGCGAAGGGGATCAAAGGGTCCATCGCCCTCATCATCACCGGCGATGAAGAAGGTCCGGCGATTAACGGCACCAAGCGGCTGCTCGGCTGGATGGCGGAAAAGGGCGAGCATATCGACCATTGTCTCGTCGGCGAGCCTTCGTCGAATGAACGGCTCGGCGACATGATCAAGGTCGGCCGCCGCGGCAGCATGAACTGCACGCTCGCCGTCGTCGGCCGTCAGGGTCACGTCGCCTATCCCCAGCGCGCCGACAATCCGATCCCGCCGCTCCTCAAAATGCTCCTTGCCCTGACGGAAACGCCGCTCGACGCGGGCTACGAGAAGTTCCAGCCGTCGAGCCTGCAGATCACCGACGTCCATGTCGGCAATCCTGCGGCGAACGTCATTCCGGCGCGCGCCTCCGCGAAATTCAACATTCGCTTCAACCCGAACTGGACGGCGGAGAGCCTCGAAGCGGAGATTCGCCGGCGCATCGGGACGGCGGCGCCGGGCGTGAGGCGCGACCTCACGGCCGTCTGCACAGGCGACGCGTTCCTTACGACTGATGCGGCGTTCCTTTCGCTCATCGAGGACGCCGTACGCGACAAGACCGGCCTCACTCCGGAGCGTTCGACGACCGGCGGCACGTCCGATGCGCGGTTCATCAAGAACGTCGCGCCGGTCTGCGAATTCGGCCTCGTCGGGCAATCGATCCACAAGATCGACGAGCACGCGGCGGTCGCCGACATCGAAGCGCTCGCCGATATCTACGCGCTGATCCTTGAGCGCTATTTCACGCGCTTTGCAGCGCCTCAATTATAATCGGCGCCGATGAAGTAGAGCCCTTCGGGCGGGGCGACCTGCGCGCAAGCGCTGCGGTCGGCTGCGCGGAAGGCGGCTTCGAAATCCGCCGCCGACCACCGACCCATGCCGACCTCGGCGAGCGAGCCAGCCATCGACCGCACCTGATGGTGCAGAAAAGAGCGCGCCGAGGTTTCAATGAACACATCCTCGCCGCGCCGCTCGACGGCGATCGACGACAGCGTCTTCACCGGCGTGTCCGCCTGACAGGTCGACGCGCGAAAGGTCGTGAAGTCATGACGCCCGACCAACACTTGCGCCGCCGCATGCATCGCCTCCGCATCGATCGGCGGGGCGAGCCGCCAGGCGCGTCCGGCGTCGAGCGTCAAGGGCGCGCGGCGGTTGACGATGCGATAGCGATAGCGCCGGGCCGTCGCCGAAAAACGCGCGTGAAAATCGCCCGCCGCTTCCTCCGCTTCGAGGACGGCGACCGGCTCCGGTTTGAGGTGGAAATTGAGCGCATCGCGCACGACGCCCGGCGGCCTCGGCTTTTCAAGATCGAAGTGCGCGGGCATCGCCGTCGCATGAACGCCGGCGTCCGTGCGTCCGGCGGAGAACGCCGCCGCGCGCTCGCCGGAAAACTTGAAGATCGCGTCTTCGAGCGCGCCCTGAACCGAACGGCCGTTGTCCTGCCGCTGCCAGCCGACGAAGGGTCCGCCGTCAAATTCGAGGATGAGCTTGTAGCGCGGCATCGCCTAAACCCGCGCGCCCGGACGCGCCGGAAAGCCGCGAAGGAACTCGGGCGCGCCTTGCGCCGATTTGCCGGCGCGCTGGACGGTCAGGAGCTCGACGGCGCCCTCGCCGCAGGCGATGATGAGACGATCCTCCGTATCAAGAATGGTTCCCGGCGCGCCTGCGCCGCGCGCGAGGCGCGACAGCAGCGCCTTCACGCGCTCCGGCCCCTTGCCGGCGTCCGCCTCGAACCACGCGCCCGGGAAGGGCGACAGCCCGCGGATATGGCGATCGACCGTCGCCGCAGGCTGTGTCCAGTCGATGCGCGCTTCGGCCGGCGAGATCTTCGCTGCGTAAGTGACGCCGTCGGCGGCCTGCGGCGTTAGGCGAACGTCATCCTTTTCGAGCGCGGCGATGAAGTCCTTTAATAGGACGGCGCCCGCGGCGGCGAGGCGATCATGGAGGCTCGCCGCCGTATCGTCATCGCGAATGACGACCTTGCGCGTCATGGCGACGGGTCCGGTGTCGAGCCCCGCCTCCATCTTCATGATTTGAACGCCGGTCTCACTGTCGCCCGCCATGATCGCGCGCTGAATGGGCGCGGCGCCCCGCCAGCGCGGCAGAAGCGAAGCGTGAATGTTGAAGAAACCGAGCCGCGGCATGTCGAGGACCGCCTGAGGCAGAATGACGCCATAGGCCGCGACGATGGCGGCGTCGGCCTTGAGCCTTGCAAACTCTGCGCGCGCCGCCTCCGTCTTGAAGCCCTTCGGCGTCAAGACGTTGAGGCCCTTCGCTGAGGCCAGTTCGTGAACGGGCGAGCGCGTCTCCTTCTTGCCGCGGCCCGCGGGCTGCGGCGGGCGGGTGTAGACCGCGACGACCTCCGCATTCGCCTCGATCAGCGCCTCAAGCGCTCTGGCGGCGAAGACCGGCGTCCCCATGAAGACCAGTCGCACGCGTCGAATTCTCCCAAAAAGGCGTGGTTCCGGCGCCGCAGCGTTTGGTTAAAATGCGGCTCAGGCCGGCTGCGCGAGTCGCTGGTCCTTTTTCAGCTTCCGGATGATCCGGTCGCGTTTGAGCCTAGAAATATGGTCGATGAAGAGGACGCCGTTGAGGTGGTCCATCTCATGCTGGATGCAGGTGGCGAGGATTCCCTCAGCGTCGATCTCTCGTGCGTTCCCGTGGTAATCGAGAAACCGGATGCGGCAGCGGGCGGGGCGTTCGACATCCTCGTAAAAGTCCGGCACCGACAGGCACCCTTCCTGATAAAGGCTTGTTTCTTGGGAAGGATCGAGAATTTCAGGGTTGACGAAAAAGAGCGGCGCCTTCTCCTCGCCTTCCTTGGCGAGGTCCATGACGATAATCCGCTGGGGAATGTTCACCTGGATGGCGGCAAGGCCGATGCCATGCGCCTCGTACATGGTCTCGAGCATGTCATCCATGAGCGCTCGGGTCGCGTCATCGACACGGGCGACGGGCGCGGAAACCTGCCGGAGGCGGGGGTCGGGAGCGGTCAGGATCTCGCGGATGGCCATGTGCGGTCAGTTATGGCTGGGGCCAAGCCCCGTCAAGGCGGCCTCAACGAGGCTTGATCGCTCGCCAGCGGCCCGCCTTTCGATTAACGTAACTGCCGGGTGTTGTTGAGTATTCGGGGATTTTCCATGCAGGCCTCTCCGGCGCCGTCCATTGTCAGTCCCGCAGCGGAAGCCGCGACCACTGCGCCTGCGCCGGTGATCACCGGGCCGGTTGAGATGCTCTGGCTTCTCACCATCGCGACGCTGGTCATCATGGCGCTGATCTTCGCATTGTTGCTGCGCTCGCGAGCGGCGCGTCGAGAGCGCCCGCGCCCGACGGAAGCCGATTTCTTCAAACCGGCGGGCGAGGACGCCGACATCACCTTTGACGATCCCAAAGCCGACGCTGCCGCCACTGGCGCCGGGCCCGCGCTGAGGAAGGCGCCGAAAAAGCACGGCGCTTTTTCCGGCCTTTTCAAGCGCGAGGAGCGCAAAGCCCCGGAACCGGCCGGCGATATCGAGCCGCTCGACGAGGTCGATTCGAACGACGGTCTTGCGACGGTCAGGATCGAGCGCGGCGTCGCAGCGGAGCGCGACGCCGCCGGCGCCATCAACGCGCGCCTTTTCGACGAGGTCGAAGCCGAGCGCGAAGCGCAACGCCGCGCCGCCGAAACCGAATTCGCCTTGCGCGAGGCGGAAGCCCGCCAGCGCGCCGCCGAAGCCGTCGAGCGCGAACGTGAGCGGCGCGAACAGGAAACGCGCCTGCGTGACATTGAAGAGCGGCGCCGTGAAGCGGAGATGCGCGCTGAGCGACAACGCGAGGAGGAGGCCCGACGCTTCGCAGCCCCGCCGCCGCGCGAGCCCGCTTTCGCGCCGGAGTTTACGGCGCAGCGCCTCGCCGCGGCCGGCGGCGATGATTATGCGCGCACGCTCGCGGAACTCGAAGAAGCGATGGCGGTGCAGCGCGAGGCGATCCAGTCGGAGACGCGCGCGCTCCTCGACGCGTTCAGCCAGCGGCTCTCGCAGCGGCTCGACACGATCATCGTCGCGGTCGAGCGCGGCGCCGCCTCGGGCGGTGCGCCCTCCGCCGCGCTCGCCGACATCGCGCGCGACATCGCCGTCGTGCGCGAGCGGCTTGACCGCGCCGCCGCCGTCGATCCCGCCATGCTGCAGCAGGAACTCTCGATGCTGCGCCAGGCGATCACGGGCCCGCGCGACACGCCTTCCTCCGCCGTGCAGCTCGCCGACGTCATCAGGAACGCCCTGCCGCCCGAGGGCTATGAAATGCCCGCGAGCCTTTCCAACAGCCGGCGCGCGGATTGTCTTGTGCGGCTGCCGCGCCCGGCGGGACCCATCGCCATCGACGCGCGCTTTCCCGTTGAGGCTTTCGCGATGCTGCGCGGCGCCGATCCGCGCCGCATGGCGGATGCCGAGAGCGAGTTCCGCCGCGTCGCGATCCGCCATGTCGTCGACATCGCCGAACGGCTGATCTCGCCCGGCGAAACAGCCGACTCGGCGATCCTCTTCCTGCCCTCCGAAGCGATGTATACGGAGCTTCATCACCGCTTTCCGGATGTCGTTCAGGACGCCTGGCGCGCACGCGTCTGGATCGTTTCGCCGACGACGCTGCTGGCGACGCTCCACACGATCCAGGCGGCGCTGGCCGCCGCCGAGCCGCGCGCCGGCGGCGCCTTCCTGCGCGGGGAGGACCCGCGCACGGCGGGCGAAATGACGGAACTGCGGCGGCGCATCGTCGCGCTTGAAGACTTGCTGGCCCGCACACAAGCCGCGGCCGAGCCCACGCCCGCTCTTACGCCCGCACCGCGCCCGCCGGCGCCGCCGCGGAATGCTTTCCATCTCTCCACGCCGGGTCGCGGCGTCACCGCCGCGCCGATCCGCGCCAGCGCGAGCGAACGCATCGGCGATCTTGGCAATGAGACCGACCAGCCGGCGGAACTCGCGCCCGCGCGCCCGCTGTTCCCGTTACGGTGAAGGACGTTCAGCCTTTGATCGCGCGCCTCGCCGGCGCCTCACCGCCCGCCCCGCTCATCGACGCAGCGGCGTCCGACGGCATGACGGCGGTCGCAAAGTATAGCGGGCGCTGCTTCGTCTCGTTGAAGATGCGCCCCAGATATTCGCCGATGACGCCGAGCACCATCAGCTGCACGCCGCCGAGGAACAGCATGGCGATGATGAGCGTCGGGAAGCCGGCGACCGGATCGCCGAAGAAAATCGTCTTGGCGATGAAGAACGCTCCCGCGAGGAACGCTGCGAAGGCTGTCGCAAAGCCGAGATAAGTCGAGACCCGCAAAGGGGCGATCGTCGACGAGGTGATCCCTTCAATCGAAAGATTGAGAAGGCGCCAGTAATTCCACTTAGTCGTTCCTGCGCTGCGGGGCGCGCGATCATAGACGACTTCCTTTGACGGAAAACCGACCCAGGCGAAAATCCCCTTCATGAAGCGGTGACGTTCGCGCAGCGCGCAGACGGCGTCGACCGCCTTGCGGCTCATCAGCCGGAAGTCGCCGACATTCTCCGGCAGGTCCACCGAGCCGATGCGCTTCATCAAGCGATAGAACAGCGCCGCGGTGACGCGCTTCACCGGCCCGTCGCCATGCCGTACGCGCCGGCGCGCATAGACGACGTCATAGCCTTCGCGCCAACCCTCGATCATCTCGGCGATAAGTTCCGGCGGGTCCTGCAGATCGGCGTCCATGACGACGACGGCGTCGCCCTTCGCGTGATCAAGGCCGGCGGTCGTCGCGATTTCCTTGCCGAAATTGCGGCTGAGATCGACGATCGTCACATTGCCGCGCGCGGCGCGGATCGACATCATGCGCGCGAGCGTCCGATCGCGGCTGCCGTCATTGACGAAGACGATCTCAAAGGGCTGCGCAAGGACGCGCATCACGGCTTCTACGCGCGCGGCGAAGCCGCCAAGGGTTTCTTCTTCGTTAAAGGCGGGGCAGACGACAGAGACCAGCGCCGGGCGCCGCTCCGCGCGCGGGCGCAGCATCGCCCCGTCCGCTTCAGCAATATCGCGCATCATTCCCGCCGGCGCCGGTTTCAAAGTCATAGATAACGGTTCGTTTATTGCGCGATCGTAAACGGGGAGCGATGAACGCCGTTCTCTCCCTGATCGAGCGCCGTTATCCCCTGTTTTTCGAGCTGGGGACGCGCCGGCTCGGGCTCGTTCTGGGCCTCTTTGCGGCGCTCTATCTCGGCGTCGCGGCGTCGATGTGGGCGGAGCTGATCGCGACGTCCGACAATCTGTTCACGCGCGCGGGGCCGATCATCGGCGGGGATTTCATCGTCTTCCAGCACGCCGCGACGCGCGTCGGAGACGCCGATCTCGCAAACCTCTACGAGATGAAAAATCTCAAGGCCGAATTGATCGCGCGCTATCCGGGGCGCGGGGAGATGGACTTCGGCTGGATGTATCCGCCGACGATGTTCCTCATCGTCGCGCCGTTCGGCGAGGCCCCCTATCTCGGCGCCTATGCGGCGTGGGTGATCGCCTTCGCTTCGCTCTTCCTCATCGTCCTTTATCGCTTATGGGCTTCTCCGGCTGCGCTCTTCTTCACGGTGACGGCGCCGCCGTTCTTTCAGGCGATCATCACCGGACAGAACGGCCTCTTGACGGCGTCGCTCCTTGCGCTCGCCGGCGGCTTCGCGCGCAGCCGCCCGATCCTCGCCGGCGTCGCTGCGGGCCTACTCACCATCAAGCCGCAGCTTGGTTTGCTCATTCCGATCGCTTTTGCGGCCGCCGGTTGCTGGCGCGCGTTCTTCGCTGCGGGCGCGACCGCCCTGCTGCTCGCGGGCGCAAGCGTCGCCGCCTTCGGATGGGAGATCTGGCTGGCGTTCTTCGACGGGCTTCTCGCCCATGGCGGACGCATGGCGTTGGAAGGCTTCCCGTTCCACAAGCTGGTGACGCCTTTCGGCTTCGTGACGATGCTCGGCGCGCCGACGGCGGTCGCCAACGCCGTTCAGATCGCCGTAGCGCTCGCGCTCGCCGGATATGTCTTCATCGTCTGGAAGCGCGTGCGCGACGCCGGCCTTTGCCTCGCGGCGCTCTCGACCGCCGCGATCATGGCGACGCCTTACGCCTTCTATTATGAATTCGTGATCGCGCTGCCGGCGATGGTGTTGATCGCGCAGCGCGCGGTTGAAACCGGCTGGCTCAAGGGCGAAAGGCTGTTGCTGATCGCGCTTTGGATCCTCACCTTGCAGGCGCCGGGCGATGACGTTGTTCCCTCGCTGTCGCCGGGCGCGGCGGCGGCTTTGCTCGCTTTTTCCATCGTCGCGCGGCGCGCGCTGCCTGCGGCGGGCGTCAGGTTCGCCACGCGAGCGTCGCCGGCCGCAGCGGGTTGACGAAACCCGCGCCGTCCGGCCCCCACGCCCGTTTCAGCGCAAAATACCATTTCGCCGGTTCGTCCGCATCGCCGAGATAGAGCGCGCGATGGGTCCCGCGTTTCAGATTTTCGTTCTGCAGGCGGAGGATCGCGCCGTCCTGATTGAGGAAATCATCCGCCATGCCCTGCGCGATCGGCCGGATGACATCGAACAGCGCGCCGTTCCAGTAGAGCATATGCGTGATGCGCGTCGCGCCATGGTCGGCGGGCGTCATCGCCGTCAGCGCCAGCACATGGCGCGCGCCCGCGCGAATATGCTCAAGCCGCAGCGCCGGCAGGCGAAACTCGATCTCGGTCGACGGCGCCCCGCCAAGCGCCTTGTAGATCAGCGAATTTGACGACGGCGCGTGCGCGACCATCTTGAAGCCGAGCGCGGTCGGCTCGAAGGCCTTTTTCTTGTCGGCGCGCGGACGGCCTTCGCGCCACCACCATTGTTTGTGGACGGTCGGCGTATGCGCCGGATCGACGAGCCCGACGACCGCCTCGTCGAAGGGGCCTGCGGACTCGACGACGGTCGTCGTCTTCGGCGAGAGACCCGCGGAGAGGCCGATATCCGGCGGCGGAAGCGTCGGCGCGCCGGCGCCGTACCAGATCCAGAGGAGGCCGCTTGCCTCGGCGAGCGTGTAATTTGCAACGCGAATGCCCGAAACATCGCGCTTGTCGCCCGACGGCAGCGCCGGCACGCTGACGCAACGCCCGTCGCCGGCGCTGAACCGCCACGCATGATAGGGGCACTCGACCGCATCGCCCGCAACGCGCCCCGCGGAGAGCGGCGCAGCGCGGTGCGGGCACACATCGCGCAGCGCGAAGGCCGCGCCGCCCGCCGTGCGGCCGAGCGCGAGCGGTTCGCCGAAGAGCACACGCCGCAGCATCGCGCCCGGCTTCACCTCGCGCGAAAGGCCGGCGAGGTACCAGAGATTTTGCAGCGGCGCCGCTTCCGTCATTGCGGGCGGCGCGTCTTCATCGCCGCCGCGAGCGTTCCCTCGTCGAGATAATCAAGCTCGCCGCCGACGGGCACGCCCTGGCTCAATCGCGTGACGGCGGGCCCGGCGCCGAGGAGGTGGTCGCCGAGATAATGCGCCGTCGTCTGACCATCGACCGTCGCAGGGAGCGCGAGCACGACTTCCTTGACGCCGCCCGCCTTCGCGCGCTCGACGAGCGTGCCGATGGATAGCTCGTTCGGCCCGACGCCGTCGAGCGGCGACAAAAGCCCGCCGAGCACATGATAGCGCCCGCGATGCGCGCCGGCGCGTTCCAGCGCCCAGAGGTCCCCGACATCGGCGACCACGCAGAGGATCGACGCGTCGCGCGCGGGGTCCGCGCAGATCGCGCAAGGGTCGATCGAATCCCAGTTGCCGCAGGTCCCGCACGCCTTCACTTTTTCCGCCGCCTCATCGAGCGCGAAGGCGAGCGGGCGCATCAAGGGATCGCGCTTCTTCAAGAGATGCAGCGCCGCACGCTTCGCCGACCGCGGCCCGAGACCGGGGAGCTTGGCGAGCAGGTCGATGAGCCTTTGCAGCTCAGGTCCGATATTGGCGGCGGGCATAGATTTCTATCGAGGCAGCTATTTGATTTGGGGATTCTCGTAAGGCGCCCATGGCACCTTTACGAACACAACTTTACCCCTTCCCGGCTTTTTGGGATCAAGCCGCCGAACAGGCACATTTATTTGAGTAAGCCTGTGCGCTGAATTAGCCTCAATAAAGTCCTTTGCGGCTTCGATGGTTGAGGGATAGGATTTACCGATAGAAAAAAATGGAAAGCCATTCTCGTACAGAAACTGCACGCCTTTCCATGCGGCCAAATCGTCATTGCTTGGAGGCTTGAATTTTCGTCCCAGGTCAACCGCTACGCCATCGCAGTTCGGACACTTTCTAACCAGATTAAGGGCATCGCGCGGTCGCTTAAAGGATTTGCGGCACGCGAAGCATGCAAACGCCGAGAGCCAATTGCCGGAGAGGTTTCCCATCACGCCAGATCAAAACGGCAGCTTCATTCCCGGCGGCAGCGGCAGGCCCGCCGTCAGTGCTTTCATTTCCTCCGCCGCGCGGATGTCGAGTTTCGCTTTGGCGTCGTTCATAGCGGCGGCGACGAGGTCTTCGACGACTTCGCCTTCGTCTGGTTTCAAGAGCGCGCGTTCGATGGCGACGGCTTTCACATAGCCCTTGCCGTTGATGACGATCTTCACCATGCCGCCGCCTGACTGGCCTTCAACCTCAAGGGCGGCGATCGCTTCCTGTGCGCTCGCGAGTTTCGCCTGCATCGCGCCGGCCTGTTTCATCAGTTCGCCGAGGTCCTTCATTCGGTCTCCATGTCGTCGTCGGGGATGGTCTCCGCCGGTTCAGGCTTCGGGTCGCGGATGACGAGAATTTCGGCGCCCGGAAACACGTCGAGCGCCTTCTTCACGAGCGGATGGGCCATCACTTCCGCGGTGCGCGCATCGCGCAGCGTTTCGCGCCCCGTCTCCTGCGCGTTGACGCTGATCGCCCAGTGGCGGCCGGTCCACTCTTTTAGGCGCTGCATCAGCCGTTGCGGCAGGTCCGCCGGCGCCTTGTCGTGCAGGCGCATTTCGAT
>CAZOEB010000045.1:0-21734 GCA_964578685.1 uncultured Caulobacterales bacterium | reverse complement strand
ACCGGTCGACGCGGCACAAGTCCGGCGTCGCCATGCGCTTCCCGCGCATCAACCGCTTGAGATGGGATAAACCGCCGCGCGAGGCCGACAGGCTCGCCGCCCTCGAACGCCTTCTCGGCGACGCGTGATCAGGCTTCGACCTTGAAGCCCTTTTCTTCGAAAAATTTCTTCAGCTCGCCGGTTTCGAACATCTCGCGGACGATGTCGCAGCCGCCGACAAATTCGCCCTTCACATAGAGCTGCGGGATCGTCGGCCAGTCGGAAAAATCCTTGATGCCCTGCCGGATCGCCGGGTCCGCCAGCACGTTTTCCGATCCGTAATCGACGCCGAGATAGTCGAGGATCTGCACGACCGCGGAGGAAAAGCCGCATTGCGGGAAATTCGGCGTGCCCTTCATGAACAGCATGACGGGGTTCTGATCGATTTTCGCCTTGATCGCGTCGAGCGTCGCCTGATCGGACATGAGTTCTCATTCCTGAGTGGTTCAGTCGGCTACCTAAGATCGGCCATCAGCAGGGTCAAGCCTTGCCGCGAGCAGCGCCGACAGGCGCGCGGGCTCGATCGGACGCGCGGCGGCGATCAGCGTCTCAGCCAAATGACGCGGTTGCGCGGTGGTCGTGATGACGACGTTCGCGAGTTCCCCCTTCATCACAAAAGCGAGCGCGGCCTCGAACGGCGAAACGCCGCTTGCCGTCCTGAGGGCCGCTTGCGCCCTTTCGGCTTCGGGACGTGAAGAGCCGCCCCGCACCCACCGCCGCGCGAGGCGCCAGTAATCAGACGGCAGCGCCGGCGCGCCGCGCGGGGGCGCCAATGCTCCCTGCGCGAGCGGGGTGATCGCGACCGTCATCACCCCCGCCGCGCGCGCTTGCCGGAACAGCGCTTCATGCCGGCGGTCGATGAAGTTATAGGCCCCCATGATCGCATCGGCGCCCAAAGCGAGCGCATGGGCGAGCGGGACGCCTTCGCCGCAGACGCCGAAAGCCTTGATCTTTCCCTCCGCTTTCAGCGCGGACAGGACAGGAAACGCGATGTTGATCTCGCGCGCGGACGGACCATGGAGATAAAGGAGATCAAGCGCATCGCGGCCGAGCGCGCGCCGGCTCCGGTCGACGTCGCTGCGCATGCCGGCTTCCGTGAAGTCCTTGACGAGGCGACCGCCCGCCCTTCGCGTGCCCGTCTTTGTACTGACGAAAACCTCGCCCGAGCGATGTGCGGAGAGCGCGCGGCCGAGGCGCATCTCCGCCTCGCCGTAAAAGGGCGCCGTGTCGAAATGCCGGACGCCGCCGTCCAGCGCCGCCGCGATGAGGCGCTGCAGCTTGCGCTCGCTGTACCAGCGGGCGCCATGGGGACCTGAAACGCCGAAGCCGAGAACGGCGCTCATCGCACGCCGCCCTGAAAGGCGATCGCCGCGACCGGCGACCAGGGCCCCCCTTCGTATCGCCAAAGCTGGAGGCCTTCCGCAATCGCCTCGAAGGGGGAAAAGCCCTTCGACAAATGATCGAAGAGCGCTCCCGCCTGAGATGGACTCACCTTGTTCTGCACGGTCACATGCGGACGGAACCTCTCCCGGTCCTGCCGCGTCAGCCAAGGGTCGAACGCCGCCGCCAAGGCGGCGCGCACGGACAGAAGCTCCTCGCTTTCCAGGCGGAAAGCCGTGCCGCGGCCGAGCTTCAACAGCCCCGTCACCTTAATCAAAAAAGGCGCGCGCCGCCCCGCTTCCCGCGCGAGCGTTTCGAGCACCGCGCGCTCCTCCCCACCCGGCAGATTGTGAAAGAGCGTCACATGCGCCTTCAGATGATTGATCGCCGCGGGGAAGTGCGCGGCGCGCAAGGCGTCGAAATAGTCTTGCGCCGCCGCGTCGAGCTGCAGCGTGACGATCAGCGGCTTCAGCAAGGAACGCTCAATCAACGCACAGCGCCGCCTGTACCTTCCCGTCGACGATTTCCGCATAGCAGCCGAACGGACTGTCATTCGCCTGACAGACGCCGGTCGCTTCCGCCCCCGTCACGGCGTCAGACTCCGGCGATAACAGGCATTTGCCTTCGCAATCGGCTTTGTCGCGGCAGGCCTTCCCGGCGTCAGCGTAAGGGACGACGCAGCGCCAGGTGCCAAGGAGGCCTTCCTGACGGATCTCGCCGTTCTTGGCGGCGCAAGCCTCCTTGTCGATCGCGGCGAGCGACTCGGCGCGCAGATCGTCGATCGTCTTTTCCTGAACGGGCAGCTCTTCGACCGGGTAGGAACGCTCGTCTTCGGGGGCCGCAACCGTTTGCGCCGGCGCTTCCGCCGCAGGCTCAGCGGGTTTTGCACAAGCGCCGAGCGCCAATACCAGTGTGGCGAGAAAGACGCGCATGAAATTCTCCAAGATGGTTAAAAAACGAACCACGATGATAAGGATGTTGCGCCCGCGGCGCAATTTTGAGACTCTTGCGCTGGGCGGGCGGAGTATTGCGTAATGAGAGCGTTGTTGACGGCGATCGGGGTCATCGGCCTCGGCGTTCTGGGGTGGTTTCTCTACAACATGGTTCCGGCGTCGGGGGTTCTCGCAGACCTCCAGCCGAAACTCATTGATCAATGCCGAAGCGTCACCGTTTTTCCGGGCACGGAGGACGTGACGATCGACGAAGAAACCGGCATCGCCTTTGTTTCCGCGGACGATCGCCGGGCGACCGCCGCCGGCGCGCCGGTGCAAGGCGGCATTTACGCGCTGCGGCTCGACGGCTCTGATCGCGTGTCAAAGGTTTCGCCGGAAAGCTTCGGCGACTTTCACCCGCACGGCATCAGCCTCTGGCGCGGAGAGGACGGGCGCAAACGCCTCTTCGCCATCAACCATACGATCGCCGACGGCGACAAGGTCGAGGTTTTCGATGTCGGCTTCGGCGGCGCGCTCTTGCACGTCGACACCATCGCCTTCCCCGAAATGACGTCGCCGAACGATCTCGTCGGCGTCGGACCGCGCAGCTTCTACGTCACCAACGACCGCGGATTCAAAGGCGGCGCGATGGAGACGCTTGAAGCGTATCTGGCGCTGCCGGCGTCGAGCCTCGCCTACTACGACGGTCAGAGCGGCTCTACGGCCGTGAAGGGCTTGACCTACGCCAACGGAGTCAACGTCTCGGCGGACGGCAAGACGCTGTTCGTTTCGGAGTTCCTGCGGCGCCGCATCGGCGTCTACGAGCGCAATCCGGAGACAGGAAGGCTGACGCTTTTGAGGCGCTATCCGGTGAACACCGGTCCCGACAACATTGAGATCTCCAGCGACGGCGCGCTCTGGATCGGCGGACATTCCAAAGTGTTCGACTTTGTGAAGCACGCCGAGGACGCCTCCGCCGTCGCACCGTCGCATGTCATCAGGGTGAACCCGGCGACGGGCGAAGCGGAAGACGTGCTGATCGATATTTCCGGCGTCCTCAACGGCTCGTCGGTCGGCGCGGCGACCGCCGACACGCTGATCGTCGGCGCAGTTTTCGACGATCACGTCCTCGTTTGCCCGCTGCAATAAGACCTCGCGGCGCGCATGGTTTCCATGCGCTTTCGGAGATTGACCCGCGCCCCGCGCCGCGCGAGTGATCCGGCATGACCGCCAGCGCGTCCCGTCAGCAGGCCGCCGCCGTCGCCTATGGGGCGACCGGCGTCGCGCTGCTGTGCTTTATGGACGCGGTCATCAAGCATCTCGTCGTCACCAATGACACGCTGGTTGTCGTGTTCGGGCGCTATTTTTTCGCTGCATTATTCGCCGCCGCGCTGTGGCTGCGTGCGCGCCGGCCGATGCTCACGCGGGATGCGCTCGGCGCGCACGCCCTTCGCGGCGTCGTCATCTCCATTTCTGCGGTTGCGTTCTTCTGGGCGCTGACGGTCCTGCCGCTGGTCGAGGTGATCGTCATCTCGTTCCTTGCGCCGCTGATGATGCCGTTCACGGCGCGGTTGATGCTCGGCGAGCGGCTGCGGCCGCGCAACATCGCGGCCGGCCTTCTCGGCTTTTCCGGCGTCATCATCGCGAGCCTCGGCGCGCCGGCGGAGGTTGCGAACGACAGGCGCATCCTGGGCGTCGGCGCCATCCTCATCGCCGCCGTCGCCTATGCGGTTTCGATGACGCTGCTGCGCGGGCGCGCAGGCAAGGACGGGCCGGAGATCGTCGGACTTCTGGCGGCGCTCATCCCCGGCGCGATCGTCGCCGGGCCTGCGATCGTCACGGGCTCGGCGCCGCCGGCGGGCGACATTCCGGCGTTCGCGCTTCTGGGGCTTTTGGCGGCGGGCGGCATGTATTGCCTCGCAAAAGCCTACGCGGGCGCGGAGACGCAGGTGCTCGCGCCGCTCGAATACACCGCGCTTCTGTGGGCGGCGGCGATCGGCTGGTTCCTGTTTTCAGAGCCGGTGCGCCCGCAGGTCTGGGCGGGCGCCGTCATCATCATCGCCGCATGCCTCTGGGGCGCGCGCGAGGAAAAACCTCTCAAAGCGGCCGGCGCCCCCGCCTGACCGTCAGCGCACGTCCCAATCAAGCTCGCCGCGAAGGTCAGCCGGCACCTTTTCCGTCAGCGCCTGTTCCAGCGTCATCCGCTCGCACTTCCGCGGCGCGCGGATGACATAGTCGATGCGGCGCTTGGCGAAGGACTTGTCCTCGCTGATCAGCGCGCAATGAAGCTCGGCGAAAATCGCGCGATAGGCCCCCGCCGCATCGGCGATACGGCCCTTCGGCACCTCATGCACCTTGAGGCTGTAGATCGGCTGCGCATCGAAATAGATGACGCCCCATGCGTAAAGCGTCGCCAGCACGGCGAAATGCGGGAGGTTGAGCCCGCATATAAGCCCGATCAGCGTTACGATGATGAGCCTGCTGGTGTCCCGGGTCGACGACGTTTCGGTGCGGAACCGCATCAGCCCGCCGAGCCCGAAGATGACAAAGCCGACGACCAGTCCGTATTCCAGAACGATCACCCCGACGATCGCGCCGATGAGCGCGCACAGGATCTGCACTTTCGGAAGCTCGACTTCCTCGACTGTGTCCACGTTGCGCTGCGTCGAGGGATGAAACGCGATGATCGCGCCAAGAACTGAGGACAGCAAAAGCGCCGCCAGCGATTCCAGCAGGTAGGAGTAGTCGAGGAAGCCGCTCCAGCCGACGGCCTGCAGACCTTGCGTGTCCGGAATATCCACGTCGCCCCCTTAGCCCTTCCCGCGGCGCGCGGGATATAAGCGCGCTTGGCGCTGCGACGGCAATAGGTGCGCAAAGGCGGAATCAGGGCGCCGGATTGACAAGACTGCGCCCGGCGCCGGAAGCCGCAGCTTATGCGGAATCTCCTGGCAGCGGCGGCGTGCATAGCGGGGCTGAAAGCGCTTTTTTTCGCTGCGCTCGCCTCCGGAACGCAGCCCCGGATTGACCTATTGCCGCCCGTCGCCGGACCCGTCCGTTTGATCGGCGCGCTTGCCGAGGTGTCGGGGCTCGCCCCGGCGAGCGCAACAAGCGTTTATGCGCATAATGACGAACAGGCGACGATTTACGAAGTCGATGTCCGCACCGGCGAGGTCCTTGGCGACCAATCCGCAGGTCGCCCGCCCCTTCCCGGCGATTTTGAAGCGATCGCCGTCAATGCGACCAGAACGCTGCTGGCTGCCAGCGACGGCCTGCTCGTTATTGCGCAGCCGACGAAGCACAAGCGGCGGCTCCGCTTTCGCTCGCTCGATGTGAAGCTGCCGGGCGATTGCGAGATTGAAGGAATGGCGCCGGCGGATCGTGAGGGGAGTTTCTTCTTCGCCTGCAAACATGCCGGGCGCCGGCTTGTCATCTACCGATGGTCGGCGGTCGCGGGCGCGGCGAAAGCGATCGACGTCAAGCTCGACAAAGCGGTTCCCAATCCGAAGGCGTTTCGCGCAACCGAACTCGTGCGCGACCCGCGATCCGGAACGCTCCTCGTCCTCGACTCCGCCGCCGGCGCCGTTCTCGAAATCTCGACCGAAGGCGGCCGGATCGGCTATTGGCGCCTCGGCGGCGATCATCCGCAAGCGGAGGGGCTCGCCCTCATGCCGGACGGAACGATGGTGGTTGCCGATGAAGGACGTATCGGCGACGGCGCCATGACGCACGGCGCGCTGACGCTTTATCCGCCGCGCCGCTGATCGTCAGCGACAGCGCTTCAGCATGTCGTCGACGGCGTCATCGGTCGCGATGTCGGAAAAGAACCCTTCGAGAAACCTGACCGCCTTGTCCGCCGATTTCCGGTCGAGGCCGGGGGTCGCCCTGACGGCGGCTTCGATTTCCGCGCGCCGTTCGCGGAAGGCGCCCGCCGCCGACATCACCTCCGCATTGAGCGTGCAGGAGCTTCGGTAATAGCGGGTCCGGACCGATTTGATGCCGATCTTTTCGGGCGGGACGGCGTAGGGCGCATCGACAAAGCCGGAATAGTCGAAATCATAGGGCACATAGATAAGGTTCTGCGTCGCGGTTTTCGCCGCGCCGAGAAGTTTGCCGTTATGACAACACTCGCCGTCGGGGCCGTCCACCATCGACCAGTCGTGATTGGCGATCATGTGGAAGAACAGCGCGGTCCGCGCCGCTGTCGCCGCGTCGTGCTGCGTGATCGACAGTTTTCCGGTTTTCACGTCCTCAAGCCCGACCCGGTCCGCGAGGTCGTCGATGTCTTCGATGAAGAAGCCGGGGCGCTCGGCCGTCACCTTCCCGGACTCCGCTTCGACATAGCGCACCTTGGCGAGGCGAACGCGGAAACTCTGCTCGGTCAGCGCGTTCAGCATCCGGTAGGCGGCGTATTCCAGGAGGAGATGCTTCTCAAAGCCGTTGGTCGCCCGGCAATGAGTGACGAGCTTCAGGTTCTTCTGCTTGTGAAAGAGCGAGTCTTCTGGCGGCTTTTCCGCGAATGACACGCGAAGCGGGGGAAACTTGCAGGTTTCAGGTCGGCGCCGGGAATTGCCGCGCGCCGAGAGGTCGATGGCGTGCTCTTCCACGCCAAGGCTGAGCGTCGCCGGATGCGGATCGGTCGATGAGGAGGCCTTTCGCGCAATTTCGCCGATCGGCCCGGAGATGGTGATCTCGATCGGCTCCAGCGACGAGAAAAGCGCCGTCGGCTCGCCGGCGAACGCCGGCGCCGACGATACGGCGATCAGCAGCGCGAGCATTCTCATTCCAGCCCCTCCGCCGCAGGCCGCTCGACCCCGTCATCGTTGACGCGAAGGCCCGCCGCATCAATGCGCAAAAAGGACCGCGTGCCGCCGTAATATTTCGAGGCGCCCGTATCGACCGCGATGACGCGCCCGCCATAGAGCGATTTCACGCCTTTGACTTGCGGGGTGTGGCCGATGACGATGCGCTTGACGCCGTAAGCCGCGAGCGCTGCGACGAGATCGGCTTCGCCTTCCGGCGTTTCCGAAGCGAAGGCGCGATGCCACAACGGTCCCGCCTCGTCTTCGAGAATAGCGCCGCCGCCGGCGTTGAGCGCGCTCCGCACCTCGCTGTTGATCGCATCAATCGGCTTCGCGCTGTAAGCGGCGCCGACGCCGCCATGAACAAAGAGCGTATCGCCGAGGCGCAGCATCGCGTCATGCGACGCCGCCCAGGCGCCGAATTTTCCTGTCGGCGCCCATGCGATGCGGTGTTCGATGTAGCCGGGGGGCGTGTCGCGTTCGAACGCCGCCTTTACGGCCTCATCCGTAAGCGCAGGATCCTTCTTCCGATAGAACGTCGCCAGCGCCGCAGCGTTCGCCTTGTAGTAATTCTCGCGCACGCGCTTTGATTTCGACGTCGCGAAGGCCGCGTATTCTTCCGGCGTCACGTACCGCAGATCACCGGTGATGTTCATCGCCTCATGATTGCCGATCAGCGCTTCGATGCGCCCGCCCTTTTTCGGCGCCTGCTTTTCGAGCTTCATCAGATGTTCGATGATTTTCTTCGTATCAGGTCCGCGATCCGGCACGTCGCCGAGCTGCACAAGGATCGCATCGCCGCCCGACCATTTTCCCTTGGCGTCGATCAGGCCGGCGTTTCGGAGGATCGCGGCGTAAGCGTCATAATCGCCGTGCAAATCGCCGACGGCGACGATCGTCGGGCTTTCGGCGCGGGCGGCGGAAAGACCGCTGATCGCCGCGGCGAGCGCAACGAAGATTCCGGCGAAAAGCCCTCTTACGCTGTGCGAAATGAAAAGAATGGCCGCCTCCCTCGTCGCCTTAATGGTATCTTGGGCGGACGAGGGACGCCAGCAATCGCCGGCGCTTGATGCTGCAACGCGACAGGAGCTTAGGACGCCCCCCCCTACTCGGCGGCTTCCGTCTCCAGCGCCAGCGCGTGGAGGTCGCCGCCCATTTTCCCCTTCAAGGCGCGGTAGATGAGCTGGTGCTGCTGCACGCGGTTCTTGCCGTTGAACGCCGTCGAAATCACGCGCGCGCGGTAATGGTCGCCGTCGCCTGCGAGATCCTCGATTTCGACCGTCGCGTCCGGCAGCGCTTCCAAAATCATCTTCCGGATGTCATCGGCTTTCATCGGCATCGTCGCGGTCTCCGTCTTCTTTCCGGCGGTCATGTAATCGGCGAGCGGACGATCATGGAGGTCCGCAAGGTCGAGCAGCGAAAAGGCGTCATGATCGTCGAGGCGCAGCATCGCGCCGCCGAAGCGCCCGATTTTCGACGCCTGCACCCCCGCCATCGCCGCTTTCAGGAGCAGCGTGTCGCCGGCGCCCGGCGCGCACGCGACGAGATAGCGCCCCTGGTCCTCGCCGAACCAATAGGCGGCGCGGCGCGCCTTGACCGGCGTCTTGAGATCGAGCCCCTCGCCGGAGGCCAGCGCCATTTCGGCGGCGGCGACGAGGAGGCCGCCGTCGGAGACGTCATGGCAGGCGGTGACGAGCCCTTCGGCGATCAGCTTACGGACGGTCTCGCCGTTGCGGCGCTCGGCCTCCAGATCGACATGGGGCGGCGCGCCCGCTTCGATCCCGAAGAGGTCGCGCAGATAGAGCGACTGCCCGAGCGCCCCTCGCGTCACGCCGACAGCGATCAGTTCATCGCCGGCGATGGCGCCGCCGACGCGCGCGGCGCGCGTCACATCATCGATGACGCCGACCCCGCCGATCGCGGGCGTAGGCGGAATCGCGGCCCCGTTGGTCTCGTTGTAAAGCGACACATTCCCGGAAACGACGGGATAGCCGAGCGCCTCGCACGCCTCCGCCATGCCTTCGACGGCGCCGACGAACTGGGCCATGATTTCGGGCCGCTCCGGATTGCCGAAATTGAGGCAGTTGGTGATGGCGAGCGGCGCTGCGCCCGTCGCGCAGATGTTGCGATAGGTCTCGGCGACAGCCTGCTTTCCGCCTTCTTTGGGATCGGCGAGCACGTAGCGCGGCGTCACGTCCGTAGCGATCGCCAGGCCGCGGTTCGTGCCGTGAATGCGGATGAGCGCCGCATCGCCGCCCGGCGCGATCACCGTATCGCCCATCACCGTGTGATCGTACTGCTCCCAGATCCAGCGGCGCGAGCAGAGGTCCGGCGACTGCATCATCTGCGCGAGCGCGGCGAGCATCTGGAGCGCGCCCGGCCGTTCGGCGAGATCGACGGTCTCCTCGTGCCGGTGGAACTCCGCCGCCGCGACCATGCCGGCGGCCTTGAGGTTATTCGCCGCCTCTTCGAGCGCACTGAAATCGCCTTCGGCGTCCGGCTTCATCCGGACATAGAGTTTCGCGCCCGTCTTGCCGATGCTTGAGGCGACGGCATCGACGCCGGCGGAGGTCGCGACGCGGTCCTCGATGAGCGCATCGACAAGGGCGCGCCATTCATCGGCGGACTTGCCGGGCGCCGACAGCGTGACGAGCGCCTCGCGGATGACGACGAACGGATCGGCGAGCGGTTCGGGGCGCGGCGCCGGCGCCTGCGGTCGGTCATAGCTCGGCGCGCCGTCGGTAAGGCGGCTGACGGGAAGATCCGCCTCGACGACGCCCTTGTGGCGGATGACGAGCCGGCCAGAATTCGTGGTGACGCCGATGACGGCGAAATCGACGCCCCACTTGTCGAAGATCGCCTTGGCGGCTTCCTCGCGCCCCGGCTTCAGGACCATCAGCATGCGCTCCTGGCTTTCGGAGAGCATCATTTCATAGGCGGTCATGCCCTCTTCACGCTGGGGCACATGATCGAGATCGAGATCGAAGCCGCCGCCGCCCTTCGCGGCCATTTCGCAGGATGACGAGGTGAGACCGGCTGCGCCCATGTCCTGAATGGCGATGATGGCGTCCGACGCCATCAGTTCGAGGCAGGCCTCAAGGAGAAGTTTCTCCGTAAACGGATCGCCGACCTGGACGGTCGGGCGTTTTTCCGCGGAGGCGTCGTCAAACTCGGCGGACGCCATCGTTGCGCCGTGAATGCCGTCGCGTCCGGTCTTCGATCCGACATAGACGACCGGATTCCCCGCCCCGCGCGCCGCCGAATAGAAGATGCGGTGCTTCTCCGCGACGCCGACCGTCATCGCATTGACGAGGATATTGTTGTTGTAGCGCGCGTCGAAATTCGTCTCGCCGCCGACGGTGGGCACGCCCATGCAGTTGCCGTAGCCGCCGATGCCGGCGACGACGCCGGAGACGAGATGGCGCGTGCGCGCATTCTCCCATGAGCCGAAACGCAAAGCGTTCATATTGGCGACGGGCCGCGCGCCCATCGTGAACACGTCGCGCATGATGCCGCCGACGCCGGTCGCCGCGCCCTGATAAGGCTCGATGAATGACGGGTGGTTGTGGCTTTCCATCTTGAAGACGGCGACGAGCGGCACGCCCTCCGCGTCAGGGCCGATGTCAATGACGCCCGCGTTCTCGCCCGGCCCCTGCACCACCCACGGCGCCGAGGTCGGCAGCTTTTTCAGGTGCCGGCGCGACGACTTGTAGGAGCAGTGCTCCGACCACATGACCGAGAAAACGCCGAGTTCGAGAAGGTTCGGCTCGCGGCCGAGATGGGTCTTGATCTTCTCGTACTCATCGGCGGTCAGCTTGTGCGCGGCGATGACGTCGGGCGTGATGGCGGTCATGGGAAGATGGGGGTCCGGAAGCGAAACGTCGCCTCCATAGGGCGGAAGCCGGACTGAGGCAAACCGACCCGAAAGCCTCCTTCCACCGGCTTCCGGAAACGAAAACGGCTCCGGGATGAGCCGGAGCCGTCATCGTCTGCGCCGAATGGCCGTGCAGCGCTATTGCACCGGCTTCAAATTCGGATTCTCGATCCAGCCGACATTGCCGTTCTCGTCTTCGACTTCCCACCACAGCTCTTCTTTGGCCCCGGTCGGATAGACGACATCGCCCTTTTCGAGCGACCGGACGGATGAAGAGGACGCCGACGGCGAGCGCTGCAGCGACACGGTCTTCACGCTGACTTTGAACGTCTCTTTTGGCGCCGCAGCGGCCGCTTCCGCCGGCAGGCCGCCGAGGTGACCCACGATCTGACGATAGGCGTCGAGGAACGCGTAGGTGACGACCTTGCCGACTTCCGTATCCTCATAGCCGCCGCCGACAGCGCCGCCGAAGCCGTAACCGCCGCCGGCGCCGAAGCTGATATCCTTTTTAGAGGCTGAGCCTTCAACCGTCGCTTCAAGTTCCGACGTCCGTACGTTCATCAGCGACAAAACGGTCTGGGCTTCGACGCGCTTCGACTTGACGCCGCCGACAAGCCCGCCGAGGCGTCCGCCGATGACAGCGCCTGCAACGCCCGCGACGCCGCTGCCGCCCGCGTTCGAGTCGGTGTTCGCGACGTCAGCGACCAGCACATAGTCCGCAGCCTTCACCTGGCCGCCGCCCATGTTGGAATTTTTCTGCAGCTGGCCGCCGGCGGCGAGCGCGCGTTCTTTCTCAAGCGCCGACAATCCGGCGCCGCGGTCGACGAGCTTGAAGCAGCCGGATTTTTGAACGAAAGCCTTCAGCAGCACGGACGGCGCCCCGAGATTGTAATAGGACCAGCCCTGTCCGTCGCCATCGACCAGCGCGACGGAACCAAGGCTCTTCTCGCATTTCGGCAGTTCGACGTTCTTCGTTGAACCGCGCTCGTTGTCGACGCGTTTTTGCGCCGCCGCGGGGCCTACCGCGACCAAAGTCATTGCGAGCGCCGTAGCCAGATGTCTTTTCATTGGACCCCCCTAAAGGTTTGCGACTCGGATTCTGGCGCCGGTCCGGTCCTGACGCAACTGCCGGCCCTAGCGCCGGTAGAGATAATCCGCGGGCCTGCCCATCCTGACGGATGCTTGCGCCGCAGGACTTGAGGGCAACGGCCAGCGGTCGGCGCGCTTGCCCATGCGGCGGACAAATACCTTCTCGAACGGGCGCAGCCCGAATGAGGCGCCGAGACCCAGCACCTCACGCGCATCCGCCGGAACTAGATCGACCGCCGCGCGGATGAGCGACCCTTGAGTGAGCCGAACAGGGCCCGGCAACGCCGGCGCGGCGTGCATGATCGACAGGAAGTCGAAGATGATGTCTGAACGCTCGAACTGCGGTTTCATTCGTTCGTAAAGCACGCGCCATTCCGCATGCGAACGCGGCGCCCCGGTTGCGCCGTATAGCCGAGCGGCCGGCTGTCCCTCGATGAAATAGCGGTCGCGCTCCGCCTCCGACAGCGGCGCGACATAAGCGTGATACGCCTCAAGAAAGCCGAACGCGGCCGTCGCCTGCACCCAGTTCATGAGCTCGGGATCGCTCGCCCGATAGGGAACGCCGGCCGGCGTCACGCCCGAAACGCGCGCATGCATGCGCGTCACGCCGGCGATCATTTTTTCCGAAACGCTGCGCGCGCCGTAGACCGTCACCATCGCCGCGAGACCTGTTCGCCGCAGCCTGCCCACGGGATCGGTGCGAAAGGTCGTGTGCTCCCAGACGCCTGTGCGAATGCGCGGCTCGGCGAGTTCGAGCAGCACCGCCGTCACGCCGCCGACAAACAGCGCAACCGGATTCTTGAAGATGCGCCACGAGATGGAATCCGGGTCGGCGAGGGCGGCTTCGCCCGCGGGCCTCGTGAAATCGACCCGCCGGCCGCCCTCGCCCTCCAGAAACGCCGAAGCGGCGTCGTCGAGCCGCGCCCTGATCGGAGCGCGCAATCTTTCACGGACGCCGAGAACTCCCATGCGGCGCAGTCTGACAGACAAATAAGCGGAAGTAAGGCGCTAAAATGGTGAACACGGGCGACAAAGAGCAGAATACGCTCCCGCGATCACATTCCTGCAACGGGCGCCTCCGCCCTATTGAAGTGCGCGGCAATTCCGCAGATCACTCGGCCTTTCTGCGAGGCGCGCCGGTGAACATCCAGCAATCCGTTAAGGACTACTACGGCAAGACCCTGCAATCGTCGGCGGATTTGAAGACCGACGCATGTTGCACGGCGGAGTCGGTTCCTGAGCGGCTGCGGCCGCTTTACCGCGACATTCATCCGGAGGTCGCCGCCCGTTATTACGGTTGCGGTCTTGTCGCGCCGCTCGCGCTTGAAGGCGCGCGCGTCCTCGATCTCGGGTGCGGTTCAGGGCAGGACGCATTCATTCTCTCGCGACTGGTCGGCGCCGAGGGCTCGGTCGTCGGCGTCGATTTCACGCCGGAGCAGCTTGCCGTCGCGCGTAAGCACAATGACTGGCATGCGGAGCGATATGGTTACCGGCGGCCCAATGTGGCGTTTATTGAGGGCGACATTGAAAGGCTCGGCGATCTTGACCTCGGCGAGGCGTCGTTCGACGTCATCGTATCGAACTGCGTCATTAATTTGTGCGCGGACAAGCCGTCGGTTTTCGCGGCGGCGCGCCGCCTCCTGAAGCCGGGCGGGGAATTTTATTTCTCCGACGTTTACGCGGACCGGCGGCTCGGCGACGACCTGCGTCACGATCCGGTTGCGCGCGGCGAGTGCCTCGGCGGGGCGCTCTACTGGAATGACTTCCTGACTATGGCGAAGCGGGCCGGGTTCGCTGACCCGAGGCTCGTCACGGACCGGGCGCTCTCGATCAACAACAGCGCGCTGCAAGAAAAACTCGCGCCCGCCGCATTCTGGTCGGCGACCTATCGCCTGTTCGCGATCGACGGGCTGGAACCGGCTTGCGAAGATTACGGCCAGGCCGTTCTTTACAAAGGCGCCATTCCCGGCGCGGAAACAGTGTTCGAGCTCGACAGTCACCACCGCATCGAGAAGGGGCGCATCTTTCCGGTTTGCGGCAACACGTACCGCATGTTGTCAGAATCGCGCTTTGCGCCGTGGTTCGAGTTCATCGGCGACTGGTCAACGCATTTCGGAATCTTTCCCGGCTGCGGAACGAATGCGCCGTTCGGACAAAGTTCTCCGGACGCAGCAATCTCAGGGGCGTGTTGCTGACGGGCAGCCCTCGCCGGCTTTCGCCTTGTGAAGGATGAAGACGCCTGTATCGGCGTCGCCGATGCGAACCGCCGCCTTCAACCCCTTTTTCCCGTCAAGCGCATAGGTGAGGCCGTCGAAATAAGCGGCGTCCGCTTCAAGGGCGACCAGCGGAAACTCGGCAAAGCCGTCTTTCTCCTCCCACCCGCTCATGTCCGGGTTGAAGTGTTTGATGCGCATCGCAATCGAGTCGCCTTTCGGCGCGATCGTGTAAAATTCATAAAACCACAACGAGCCGTCCGCTTTCGTCTGACGGAACATGCCCATCATCTGGCCCGCGACCGGCGGCGCGAGATTTTCTTCGGAACAACCCCCGAGCCCCTCCCCGATCCAACGCCCCGCCAGCCAGGCGACATCTTCGACGCGCGCTGGCGGAGAGGCCGCCCCCTCCGCAAGCGAGCGGACTTCGATGTCCTGATTGGCGGCAAGCGCGGCGGCGGCGATGGCGATCAACATTTCAAGATCCTCCTTGCGGCGGCGCGGATGCCGCCGCCCTTCTTGTGATGACGCACGGGATGCCGCCCTTTCGACAAGGCTCGGCCCGGCCTCGCTCGGCGGTCAAGCCCTTGCAAAATCCCAAAATCGGGTCACTGTGCGGCCCGACCGGCGGGTCAGTCCTTTAAAAACAGGGACTTGCGCGCCTCGAAGCGGGGTTGGGCGCGACGGCGGGGGGCCTTGCGCCCTATTTTCGGCCCCGAAAGCTGTTCAGTAGCCGCCGCTGGCGGGAGGGAAAACAGAATGGACAAGAAGACCAACGGCCCGGCGATCGAGAACCGCCTGGCGTTTGCGAGCGGCTGGATCAGGCGCAAATCGATCGAGCAGGTGCAAGCCGAATACGAAAAGGGCGAACTGAAAAAGACGCTCGGCCCTTGGAACCTTCTTTTCCTGGGTATCGGCTGCATCATCGGCGCCGGCATTTTTGTGCGCACCGGCAATGCCGCGGCGCTGCACGCCGGCCCGGCTGTCATGCTGTCGTTCCTGGTCGCGGGCCTCGTCTGCGCTTTCGCCGGCCTTTGCTACGCCGAACTCGCTTCGGTGCTGCCGGTCTCGGGTTCGGCCTACACCTATTCCTACGCGACGCTCGGCGAATTCGCCGCGTGGATGATGGGCGCGCTGTTGCTGCTCGAATACGGACTTGCGGCCTCTGTCGTCGCGGTGGGGTGGTCGGGCTACGCCGTCAGCCTGCTGCACGATGTCGGCATCATCATACCGCCGGAATTCACAGGCCCGTTCGGGCACACGGTCACCGCATTTGGCGGAGAAACCGTTTCAATGATCTTCAACCTGCCGGCGCTTGTCGTCTGCCTCATCATGATGAGCCTTCTCGTCGTCGGCGTTTCGGAATCGGCGACCGCCAACAACGTCATCGTCATCATCAAGGGATCGGTCATCGTCGCGTTCATCCTGATCGGCGGCTGGGTGATCATGCAGACGCCCGAAAAATTCCTGCCGAACTGGGATCCGTTCATTCCCGAGCCTACCGGCGAACGCGGCGAGTTCGGCATGGGCGGCGTCATGCGCGCCGCCTCCATCGTGTTCTTCGCCTATATCGGTTTCGAGGCGGTCTCGACCGCAGGTCAGGAAGCGAAGAACCCCAAGCGCGACATGCCGTTCGGGATCATCGGATCGCTGCTCGTCTGCACTATTCTCTACATCGGCACGGCGGCGGTCCTGACCCTGCTTGTCAATTACAAGGACCTCAACACGCCGGCGCCGGTTGCTGACGCCGTCAATGCGCTTCCGCCAGGATGGGCGTGGTTCAAGGTGGCGATCAAGCTCGGCGCAATCGCCGGCCTCACCTCCGTCATTCTCGTGTTGATGTACGGCCAGACGCGCATCTTCTACACCATGGCGAAGGACGGCTTATTGCCCGGCGTCTTCGGAAAGGTGCATGCGCGGTTCAAGACGCCATGGATCAATACGATCCTTGTCGGCGTCATCGTCGCGATCGCTGCGGCGGTGTTCGACATCAACACGTTGGGCGACTTGACCTCGGTTGGAACGCTCGCCGCCTTCGCGGTCGTCTGCTTCACGGTCATTTACCTTCGGCAGTCGCGACCGGACCTCGACCGCGGCTTCAAGGTGCCGCTGTTTCCGATCGTTCCGATCCTCGGGATCGGATCGTGCCTATACCTCATCACGACGGTCGAGATGCGCGTCTTGACATTCTTCGCCTATTATCTGGCGGCGGCGATCGTCATCTATTTCCTGTACGGAACGCATAATTCCGCGATCGGCAAGGCTGACCGCAAGAAGGTCTAAGGCGCAAACCTGCGGGCCGCGATCCAGACGATCGCGGCCCAGGCGGCGCCGAGGCTCCAGCCGCCGATGACGTCGGTCGGATAGTGGACGCCGAGATAAATCCGGCTCGCCCCGATGGCGAAGGCCGCCGCGCCGGCGGCGGCGAAGACCAACGCGCGCGAACCGCTTTCCTTCAGCTTCGCAGCGATCAACGCGGCGATCGTCAGGTAGATCGCGGCGCCGCTCGACGCATGGCCGCTCGGGAAGGACTTGCTCGACACTTCCACCAGATGCGGCACGATCTCGGGCCGCGGCCGGTCGAATGCTTCCTTCAGCACATGCGAGATCAGCGTCTCGCCCAGCACAGCGCAGAGCAGGATCGCCAGGAACGTCCACTGGCGCTTCACCGCGAACCAGCCCGCAAGCAAGACGGTCGCGAGCGTCAGGAACGGCGTGCCGCCGAGCTCCGTCGCGCCATGCGCCAGCGGCGTCAGCCAGCCCGGCCCGATCGGCGTTGCGGGATCGGCGGCGCTGCGCAGCGACCGCACGAACGCGTCATCGAACGCCTGCACGCCGCCGCCTGTCACAAGGCTCGCGGTGACGATGAACACAAAGGCGCAGCCGAGCGCCAGCGCGGCCAGCCCGAACGCGCGCGCCGCTTTCAAGGGGTGCTCAGTCATTGCGGATGACGTCGCCGCCCTTCATCACGAAGCTGACGGTTTCAAGCGCCGTCACATCGGCGAGCGGATCGCCCGCGACCGCGATGATGTCGGCGGCGCAGCCGGCGTTGAGGCAGCCGAGTTCGCCAGCCTTGCCCAGCGCTTCGGCGGCGAGCGTCGTCGCCGAGCGGATCGCCTCAGCCGGCGTCATGCCGTACTTCACCATCCAGAAGAACTGTTTGGCGTTGTCCCCGTGCGGGTAGACGCCGCTGTCGGTGCCGTAGACGACCTTCGCGCCCGCCTTCACCGCCGCGCGGAAGCTTTCGCGCTGGATCTCCGCGATCTCCGCGTCCTTGCGCAAGCTTTCCTCCAGCGCGCCGTTCTTGCGGCCTTCGGTCTGCGTGTATTCGGTGTTGTAGATGTCCATTGCGAGATAAACGCCTTTCGATTTCGCCATGCGGATCGCCTCGTCGTCGAGATAGCTCGCATGTTCGATCGTATCGACGCCGGCGCGGATGGCGTTCTTGATCCCCTCATTGCCGTGCGCGTGGCTCGCGACTTTCAGGCCGCGCTGATGGGCTTCAGCGACGATGGCGGCGATCTCCTCAACCGTATTCTGCGCAGCGCCCGGCGTCGTTCCCTTGGAGAACACGCCGCCCGTCGAACAGGTCTTGATGAGATCGACCCCGAACTTGATGTTGCGGCGCACTTTCGCGCGCATCTCCCAAGGACCGGTCGCGACGCCCTCGCCGAGCGATTCCGCGTCATGCGGCTGAAGATTATTGTCGGAACAGTGCCCGCCGATGATGCCGACAGGCGGCCCCGATGCGAAAATGCGCGGGCCCGGAACGACGCCCGCGTTCACCGCATCGCGCAGCGCGACGTCGGCGAAGCCGTCATTGCCGACATCGCGCACGGCGGTGAAGCCGGCATGCAGCGTCTTCTTGGCGTTGGCGACGCCATGGATCGCCGCGCTGTCGCGCGCCTGACCGAGACTGTTGTACCCGGCAAGCGATGCGTCGCCGATCAAATGCGTGTGCATGTCGATGAGGCCAGGCAAGATCGTCCGGTTCCCGAGATCGACCAGCGTCGCGCCCGCCGGCGGCTTCATGGTCAGCGCGGAGCCCACGGAGACAACCTTGCCGCCGTCGATGAGGATCGCCGGGTTGGCGAGCGCGCGCCCGGTCGCCGGGTCGAGCATCCGCGCGGCGGTGACGTAAGTCGGCGCCGCGAGCGCCGGAGCGGACAAGAAGGCGAGCAACACAGCGGCGAATTTCATGGGGACCCCTTCGGACGGTTTCTCGGCGGATGGTCGGCGCAATCCGGCGCTGTCGTCAATCGCCGGAAAGCGGGCCATCCCCTCTTGCCGAGCCGCCCCGCCGCCATCAGCGCCGAAGCGGCGTGAGCGCTCACCGGGTCAGCGGCTTGTATTTCAGCCTTCGCGGCGTGTCGGCGTCGGGGCCGAGGCGGCGTTTCTTGTCTTCGATATAGGCGGCGAAGTTTCCTTCAAACCATTCGACATGGCTGTCGCCCTCGAAGGCGAGGATGTGGGTCGCGATGCGGTCGAGGAACCAACGGTCGTGGCTGATGATGACCGCGCAGCCCGCGAAGTCCTCAAGCGCCCGCTCAAGCTCGCGCAGCGTATCGACGTCGAGATCGTTGGTCGGTTCGTCGAGAAGAAGAAGGTTCGCCCCTTCCGTCAGCATCTTGGCGAGCTGGACGCGGTTGCGCTCGCCTCCTGAAAGGTTGCCGACTTTTTTCTGCTGGTCGCCGCCCTTGAAATTGAACCAGCCGACATAGGCCCGGCTCGGAATTTCGCGGCTCCCCAGCTTGATGACATCGAGCCCGCCGGAGATTTCCTCCCAGACGTTCTTGTTCGGGGAAAGATCGTCGCGGCTCTGGTCCACATAGCCGATCTTCACGGTCTCGCCGATGCGCAAGCTCCCGCCGTCCGGCGTCTCCTTGCCCGTCAGCATACGGAACAAGGTCGTTTTGCCCGCCCCGTTCGGCCCGATCACGCCGACAATGCCGCCCGGCGGAAGCTTGAACGAGAGGTCTTCGAACAGGAGCTTGTCGCCATAGGCTTTCTTGAGATTCTCCGCCTCGATGACGGTATGGCCGAGACGGGGGCCCGGCGGAATCTGGATCTGCGCGATGTTGATCTCTTCCTTGCCGGCGCGCGCGAGGAGATCCTCATAGGCGTTGATGCGCGCTTTCGACTTCGCCTGCCGCGCTTTCGGCGAAGCGCTGATCCATTCGGCTTCTCGGTCGAGCGTCTTCTTGCGGTTCTGCTCTTCGTTCTTTTCCTGTTCGAGCCGCTTGCGCTTGGCCTCAAGCCACGAGGAGTAATTTCCTTCATGCGGAATGCCGCGGCCTCGGTCGAGTTCAAGAACCCAGCCGGTCACGTTATCCAGGAAATAGCGGTCGTGCGTTACGATGATCACGGCGCCCGGATATTCGCGCAGGTGGTTTTCGAGCCACGCGACCGATTCGGCGTCGAGATGGTTCGTCGGTTCGTCGAGGAGCAGAAGGTCCGGCTTCGAGAGCAGAAGGCGCGCGAGCGCCACGCGCCGTTTCTCGCCGCCCGACAGCTTGTCGACTTTCCAGTCGCCGGGCGGGCAGCGCAGCGCCTCCATCGCCATCTCAATCTTCGAATCGATGTCCCAGCCGTCGGCGGCGTCGATCTCCTCCTGGAGCTTCGACATCTTCTCCATCAGCTCGTCGGAATAATCCTCCGCCATCTGCGCGGAGACGGCGTTGAAGGCGTCGATCTTCTCCTTGATGGGGCCGAGGCCTTCCATCACGTTTTCAAAGACGGTCTTCGACGTATCGAGCTGGGGCTCCTGCGGCAGGAAACCGACGCGCGCGCCGTCCGCCGGGTAGGCTTCGCCGGAAAATTCCTTGTCGATGCCCGCCATGATCCGGAGCAGCGTCGACTTGCCCGCGCCGTTGACGCCGACGATCCCGATCTTGGCGTCCGGGTAAAACTGCAAATAGATGTTTTCGAGGACCTTTTTCCCGCCCGTATAGGCCTTGGTCAGGCCCTGCATGAAATAGATGTACTGGTACTTCGCCATGGCGGGTTCGGCCTCAAATCGCGCCCTTTCGGGCGCACTTTCCGGTTGTTGGACGTTGCTTCGATGAAACAGGCGCGGGTCTTATCGCGGCCCCCGCGGCCTTTCAACGCCGGCGGAAGCTTTCCGGACGCCCGCTGTTCCTTATATAGGGTTAGAGGGCGCGGGCGTCGGGTCGCGGAAGCGAGGGGAATGGGTCATGGCTGGCTATGTTGAAAAGTCGCTCCCGCCGGGCGAGCGCATCGTTCACCGGGTGAACTTCAACTGGACGTTCAGCTTCTTTCCCGTGCTTTGGTTCGCCTTCGGGTCGGCGCCGATCGTCATGTACGCGATGCTGCAGTTCGGGTCGGGAATACCCTATGCGGACCTTCGAATCGGTTGGTGGTTCGTCCTTGGCGCGTTCGTCACCGGCGCGATCATCCTTCTCAACCATCTCATCATCCTGTGGACGACCGAAATCGCGGTCACGACCTACCGCTTCGTCCTCAAGACAGGCTTCATCTCGCGCAACACCCAGGAAGTCTCGCTCAACAAGATCGAGGAGATCATCCTCCATCAGTCGGTCTGGGGCCGCATTTTCGGCTACGGCAAGCTGACGCTTCGCGGCACCGGCGTCGGCAAGATCGATCTTCCCGACATCGACAATCCGCTCGAAGTCCGCCGCATCATTGAAAAGGCGAAAGCGGATCTTCGCCGCGAGACCAACGAAGACAACCGCGGCGACGACGACTAGGCCGTTGGCTTCGCCCGTCGATCTCCGCGCTTATATCCCCGCCGCGGCGGACGGTCCCTTCGCCGCGCTTCTCAGCCTTGCGCCGTGGGAGATCACATCGCGCGCCAAGGCGATCGTCACGCGCGCGATCTCGGGCCTCACCGGCTACGAGATCGCCGACGGCGTCGCCATCCATCGCAAGGCGAACGTCGAAAAGGGCGCGATCGTCAAAGGCCCCGCCATCATCGGGCCGGAATGCTTCGTCGCCGCGACCGCCTATCTCCGCGACGGCGTTTTCCTTGATGAGGGCTGCGTCGTCGGGCCTTCCTGCGAACTCAAATCCGTCTTCATGCTCATGGGCTCGAAGGTCGCGCATCTCACTTTCGCGGGCGATTCCATCATCGGCGCCGGCGCAAACATCGAGGCCGGCGCGATGATCGCCAATTACCGCAACGAGCGCGCCGACAAGCGCATCCGCATCAGCGTGGCTGACGCGATCATCGACACCGGCGTCGACAAGTTCGGCGCGCTCATCGGCGATGACGCCCGCATCGGCGCGGGCGCCGTCATCGCGCCGGGCGCGCTGATCGCAAAGGGCGAAATCGTGGCGAGGCTTTCGTTGGTCGATCAGGCGCCAGCTTAACCGACAAACGCCCGCTCGATCACGAAATGCCCGGGCTTGGCGTTCGATCCTTCTTCAA